>DATHJA010000334.1:0-5730 GCA_035316475.1 Edaphobacter sp.
TCGGCCAGCGGATAGCGAATGTGATAAATCTTTCCCGCGCGTTCCTCGTGCTCCACTTCAAGGTCACTGACCGCCGTCTGGATCGCCGGGTCCCAGTTGACGATGTAGGCTCCGCGATAGATCAGCCCCTGCTCCCACAGCCGGACGAAACACTCCTTCACCGCGACGCTCAGCCGGTCGTCCATGGTGAAGTACTCGCGGCTCCAGTCCACGCTCGCGCCCAGCCGCTTCATCTGCCCGAGAATCGCGCCGCCGTAGACGCACTTCCACTTCCACACGCGATCCACAAAGGCTTCGCGTCCCAGCGCGCGGCGGCTCGTGCCCTCGCTGGCGAGCTGGCGCTCCACCATCATCTGCGTCGCGATGCCTGCGTGATCGGTCCCCGGGACCCACACCGCAGTCTCGCCGAGCATCCTATGCCACCGGGTGAGGATGTCCATCTCGGTTTGGTTCAACATATGCCCCATGTGCAGCCGGCCGGTGACGTTCGGCGGGGGCAGCAGGATGGTGAACTTCTTTCGGGACTCGTCCGTATCCTTGGGGGTGACAACGTCGAACAGGCGTTCCTCAACCCAGTACCGGGCCCAGCGCTCTTCAAGAATGGACGGATCGTATGCTTTCGGCAGTTCGTGACTCATGTCCTTTAAGCGTAGCATTCACGCGGCTGTGGACCCATGCGTAACACTCGCTTCACGGTACTTCCCGGCGTACACTACCCTCGAGGTTGTTCATGCGCAGAAACCTGCTCCCCGCCCTGTCTCCAGCCCAGCGGCTGATCCTGCTCATCACCCTGACCTTCGCGCTCGTTTCTCCTTCATTTGCCAGAAGCAGGCATAGCGACAACGACCGCGCCAGCTTCGGCTCCGACATTACCGTCTCTGAAGGGGAGACAGTAGGTGATATCGCCTGCGCCTTCTGTTCGGTGCATCTGCATGGCAACGTAACCGGCGACGTTGCCGTTGCCTTCGGCACGGTCACGGTCGACCCCGGCCACAGCATCGCCGGAGACACCGCCATCTTCACCGGCGACCTCAACCTTGGGGAGGGAGCTTCCGTGAACGGCGACCTCGCCATTGTCGGTGGTGTTGAGCACCTGGCCGAGGGAGCGGCCGTTCATGGTTCCCGATCGGTCATGCCACAGCCGGTGGGGATCATGATCCTTCTCGTTCCCCTGCTCATTCTGGCCGGGATCATCTGGCTGGTCGTCTACCTGGTCCAGCGTAACCGCTACCGTTTCCCTGTCTACCCGCAGGGACAGGGAATCCAACCGCCTCCACCACCCCGGCGTTAGAGCCTCCTGAATCGTCGTCATCTTTTTGAGGGAACCTTTGTCCTGCTCGTGCGTATCTCTCATCGGCAGCCGGAGATTTCGTCTGACGCCTCTGCACGTCCCGAGACTACGCCAGGAGAAGAACCTGTGGTGACCCACGCAACCCGAATCCTGGGCCTCGTCTTTCTTCTTCTCGTCGCCATTCCTGGAGCGCGGGCCCAGAGGCATAGCCAGGGCTCCCGAACTTACTTCAATGAGGACATCTTCGTCGCCCAGGGACAGCAGATCCACAACGCGACCTGTATCTTCTGTTCGGTTCAGATCGAAGGCGATGTCACCGGACGCGTCTTGGTTCTCTTTGGCAATCTCAACATCACCGGGCGGATCAATGGCCGTGCGACCGTGATCGGAGGCAATGCGGTTATCGATTCTCAGGCGCGAATCGGAGGCAGCGCCCTCATCGTCGGAGGCAATGCTGTCTATGAGACGGACGAATCGATCTCGGGCAATGCATGGGTCGTGGGCGGTCACCTCTCCCCGGTGACACACCGTCCCCGGTCCGTCCATCGCTTCTCCTTCAGCCCTCTCCTGTTCTACGTCGCGGCGATTGCGGCCTTCCTTCTGTTGTCGGTGCTGTTTTTGCCGCGGCGTAAGCCTGACCCCGCATAACGCAAAGAGTCGCAGAAAAGGAAAAGCCCCGAGATCCTCGGGGCTTTTCCTTTCTAACCTGAAAACTGACCTTAGAAAGGATTGATCTTGGAGAGTCCCTTCTTTTTCTTGTGCGTGCTCGATGACTCCTCGCCCTTATCGTAGGCGGGCTTCGGATTCTTCTTGCCCTTCGCCGCTGCCTGCGTGGGTTGACCCTTGGGCTGTTCTGAGGGAACTACATCGTTCACCGCATCAGGAGCGACAGCCGGCTTCTCAATCGGTGGAGGAGTCGCATTGTTCGTCGGTCCGACGGCCTTCAATCCGCCGTTCGCGTTGGGGTCGGCCTGAGCCGGCGCCTGTGTCTGACCATTAACACCCGGGGTCAGCACCTCCACTCCCATCGAGTTTGCTCCGCCACTCGGAGCTGCCGTTGCAGGCTGGGCCGTCGCGGGAACGCTGGTATCCGCCGAGCCAGCGGAGCCGTCTCCTGCTCCTGCCGCCGGGATATCGTTCAACTGCAGAGGCGCCGCCGGCTTGGCCGGAGCCGCAGCCGACGCTGCCGGAGCGGCATTGTCCGCGGGAGCGTCCGCCGCCGGTTGCGCTGCTGCCGGCGCTGCTCCCGCCGGGTTCATCGCATTGGCGTAATCAGCCTGGATCTGCCGGACAACCACCGGAGCGACGGTCGGCTTTGGATCGTTCAGCGAAGGTTCACCCGAATGGGCGGCCAGTACGGTATCCGGACGCCGCAGGATCATCAGTCTCGCGCGATCCTGCAGGCGATACTGCCCACGGCTGTTCTCAAGAGCAGCGCTTGTGGCGGCCTGATCTGGAGTCGGCGTCGGGATGGGAAGATTCATCGCCGCCAGGCGATCTCGGGCATCTTCCACGTGTGGAGATGCCGCGTGTTCCATGGCTACCTTGCGGTAGGCTGCCACCGCCTGACCCTCGTAGATCTTGAGCAATCGCGCTCTGGCATCCTCTGGAAGATGAGGCTGTGCACGGACGATCTTGGCCTCGGCGGAGTAGGCATCGCCAAGAGCGACCAGAACATCGTCCATGCGGCTGAACTGGGGATAAGTGTCGGCTACGGTCTGGTAGCGGGCAATCGTCGCCGGCCAGTTCTCGTGCGTGGCGTAGAAGCCCGCAATCTCGGCCTCGCGTGTCGCCAGAACCTCCTGCACCTCACGCAGCCGCTGCTTGGCTTGCGGAACCAAGGTCGAGTCCGGGAACTGCTGCAGCATCAGGCGGTACTCCTCCTGCGCGTGCAGCGCCTTCGAATAGTCGCGATCCGGCTTGTCCATCTGCCGGAAGTAGATATCGCCCACACGCATCTGGGCCTCGGCAGCCTCGGGCGCGTTCGGGAAGAAGGTGATGAAGTCCTTGTACTCCTGCTCGGCCTGGGTCAGCGCGGCGGTTCCGCCTTCGCGGTACCAGCTGTCGGCGATCGCCAGCTTGGCCTTCATCTGATACTGCGAATCGGGATAGGTGTTGAGCATCGTCTGCAGGTCGAGGCGCGCCACGTCGAAGTGGCCCTTCTTGGTCGCGATCAGGGCCTTGTCGTAGAGCTGACGGTCCGGGAGCTTCGCATCGGCCTCGGCTTGCGCGTCGGTCTTCTTGGAGTCCTTCAGACGCTTCCGGGTGTCCTTCGACTGAACGACCTTGTCTTCTTTGTCGTCCTTCTTGCTCTTCTTGTTCTTCTTCTTAGAGGAGTCCGGCGTATTCGACAGCGTCGCATCCTGCGGCTGTTGCTGTTGCGGCGCACTCGCATCTGTCGCTGCCTGGGCGGGTGCTGCATCCTGAGCGTACGTTGCTGCCGGGGCTGCCATCAGGGCGACCGCGACTCCAGCCAGTACCGCAGCCCTGAGACTGGGAAAGAAAGAAGAACGATGATTCATCAGCCGTGGTCCTCACATCCGCCTCGCACCCCGTAAAGGTGCCCAGGCTCGCTTTTATTCTAGTCTTTCCCGGCGGGCTTGTCTGGTGCCGCGGCCCGGGCAAGTTTCAGGAGCTTTTTGGCGTTCTGCTCGATCTTCCCTTTGCCGAAGACGGAAGACCCGGCCACCAGCATCTCCGCTCCTGCTTGGACGACGGAGGTCACCGTATCGGGAGCAATTCCGCCATCGACTTCAATGCGAAAGTTCAACCCCATCTCCTTGCGCAGCGCGGCCAGATAGGCAATCTTTTCCACCGTAAACGGGAGGAACTTCTGCCCCCCAAATCCCGGGTTTACGCTCATCACCAGGACGTAGTGAACCATGGGCAGCACCTCGATCAGGGTGTCTACCGGGGTCGCCGGATTGATGACGACACCGGGCAGCATGCCGTGGTCGGAGATGTGCTGCAGGGTGCGGTGCAGGTGCCGGCACACCTCCTGGTGGACGCTCAGCAGGTCCGCTCCTGCTTCAGCGAAGGCCGGGATGTACTCGTCCGGATTTTCGATCATCAGGTGGCAGTCCAGCGGAAGGTTGGTCACCGCACGCAGGGCCTTTACCATCGGCGGCCCGAAGGTAATATTCGGAACGAAATGACCGTCCATGACGTCCACATGAACGATGCTTCCGCCGCCGCGCTCAGCCGCTTTCACCTCATCGGCCAGATGAGCGAAGTCCGCAGCCAGGATCGAAAATGCCAGTTCAACCAAAGGTGTGCTCCTGTCTTTTAAGAAGTCTATCAGTGGAGATGGACCGCTCCGCTTCCCCTCTCATGTTGCCATGCATCACTCGTCGGAGCGATCTGCCACCGGAACCACGCGCTCCACATCGGGACGCCCCTTATGCAGCACACGGGCCTTCTTCGCGGCCTCGCGCTGGACTTCGGGCACTGGCTTCGGCTCGCCCAGCACCTGCCTTGCGGCGCCGTTGAGGAGGCGCCGAACCGGCCAGCTTCCATCGGCGTTTGGCAGGAAGGCCTCGCCTGCGCGTTGTTTCTCCGGACGGTAGTACCACCGGCGGAAGAGCGACAGGTGATCGCTCAACATCGCAAGGTGGTTGTTCTCCTTCGCACGCTCGTCCAGCTTCGCCACTGCCGCACGGGCCCGGTCTTCGGGCGAGTGTGTCGTCTCCGCCACCTCTTCTTCAATGGGGACAGCAGCCAGCATCAGCGGCTGCGCGAACAGCGAGCTTCCCACACTGGTCTGCTCCTTGACGGCGCGAACCCCAAGGGTCGAAAGCCGCTCGGGACCGACGATACAGCCGGCATTCAGCAGAAAGAGCGCTGCTTCGTTCTCGCGCTCTTCGACAGAAGCGGCCTTCTGGATCACGATGGCGCGCAGCCGTGGGATCGGTTGCACGATCTCATCGGCCAGTGAGGCCGCCGTCTTTACTTTCTGATGCTGCTCGTGAAGCTCCGCTGCGCGCTCGAACTCCATTGCCTCTGAAGCCTTCTCGCGCTCCTCGGCGATACGCGACAACATGCTCTCGCCACGCGTCTCGAAGAAAGCCTTCACGGCTTCGGCTTCGGCGGCATACTGCTCTGTCGTGCAGGCCTGCTTGCAGGGCTCCAAGCACTTCTTCATCTCGCCGTAGACGCAGCCCGGATGCTCAGGATAGGGCGCAAGGTCTTCGTGGCAGCGGCGCAGCTTGAACAGGTCGAGTACAGCATCGCAGTATCGTTCTGCCGCCGCCCGCGAGGGAAACGGGCCGTACATCTGCCCAAGGCCGCGCTTCGAGAGGCGGTTAGTGACGTAGACGCGCGGGAACTCGTTCTCTGCGGCGAAGCGGAGAAATGCCGGCGTGTGCAGTCGTAGCCGCCGTCGCGCCTCCGCGTAGCCAAAGATGGCTGCGGCCGCATAGTAGAGCGTCAGGGTCGATTCG
>DATHJA010000335.1:0-10673 GCA_035316475.1 Edaphobacter sp.
CGAGCCTCATCAGCAGTCAGCCGCTCCGCGCCGGATGACGCGTCCGCATCCTGAGACCATCAAGACCATCCATCATCCTTCCAGACCGCGGCCGCAACACTGGGTTGTTCTCACCGGCTGGCAGGGCGATTCCATCACACCGCGCCCCGTACTCGCGGTCTCCGAGACCTCTTCTTATGCAGCCGTCCGTGTCGGGAACGGCTGGCTGATCCTTCAACTCTAACCACCAAAAAATCGCGTACAGGAGCCACGAATTATGTCCGCATCAACTAATCAATTAGTAATAAGTGCCAGAAAATTGGCTATCCCCGCTGCCCTTGCCGGAAGCTTCGCTCTGGGAGCAGCAATCTTCGTCGGCAACGGAGGCGTGCATGCCGCAGCCTTCAGTGCCTCGCCTCTCGACGATCACAACGTGTCCGCCCTTACCGCACTCGATCAGGCCATGGAATCGGTTGCCTCGCGCGTTACCCCAGCCGTCGTCAACATTGCGGTTACCAGCAAAGGCCAGCAGCGTGACACTGCAGACTCCGATGCCCAGCCACAGGGTCTGCCTCCCGGATTTGCCCAGTTCTTCGGTGGACGGGGAGTTCCCCAGCAGCCGCAGATCGAGCATGGCATCGGCAGCGGAGTCATCATCTCTCCAGATGGATACATCGTCACCAACGGCCACGTCGTCGACGGAGCCTCGGAGATCAAGGTCACTCTGAATGACCGGCGCGTTCTCTCAGGAAAGGTTGTCGGAGTCGATAAGCTCACCGATCTCGCTGTCGTGAAGGTGAGCGCCGGCGATCTTCCCAGCATCGCCTGGGGTGATTCCAGCAAATTGCAGCCTGGCCAGACGGTTCTGGCCTTCGGCAGCCCCTTCGGCTACTTCCAGTTCTCCGTCACCCGCGGCATCGTCAGTGCAGTCGACCGTCCCAACCCGTACTCTGATGACGCGCGCAAACCCGGTGGCTTCATCCAGACCGACGCGGCCATCAATCCCGGCAACTCCGGTGGAGCGCTCGTCAACGCACATGGCGAGCTGGTCGGCATCAACACGTTCATCATCTCCAACAGCGGCTCCTTCGCTGGAGCTGGCTTTGCCATTCCCTCGCAGATCGTCCGCTCAACGGCCGAACAGCTGATGAAGCACGGCAAGGTCGATCACGGATATCTCGGCATCAGCCTCAACGACGTCACACCGGCTAATGCTCACTTCTTCAACCTTCAGGATGCATCTGGAGCCATCGTCTCTCAGGTCGCTCCGGACTCACCTGCCGGCAAGGGCGGACTTCGCACCGGCGATGTTATCTCCCAGCTCAACGGGCAGAAGATCTCCAACGGGAGCGCTCTTCAAGTCGCCGTAAGCCAGATCACTCCAGGCTCGAACATCTCGCTCGGAATCTTCCGCGATGGCAAACCGTTGACTCTTAACCTAACCGTCGGCCAGTTCCAGAAGAACACCGACGTAGCGGAAAACGGCAATGGGGAGGGTCCGCAGAGCGGGAAGCTGGGGCTTGCCGTCAGTGATCTCACCCCGGATGTCAAGCAGCAGATCAATGCTCCAGATCAGCTGCACGGCGTCGTTGTGCAGAACGTGCGTCCTGCCAGCCCCGCGGAGGATGCTGGTCTGCAGCCGGGAGACGTCATCCTCGAGGTAGATCGTCATCCCACCACATCCGCAAGCCAGTTCGTCAGCCAGGTTCACCAGGGCCAAGCCGGGAAGGACCTGCTCCTGCTCGTCTGGTCCAAGGGCAACGCCAGCTACCGAACGATTCATCCGGAGAGCCAGAACGGCTAACGGAAGTCAGCGCACGGATGCAAAGACCTGCGGGGCGGAAGAGCAACACTTCCGCCCCGCAGTTTTATTGCTTCGGATCTCAATTCTGCGGAAGTTGAGTCGAACTCCACCCGCCCCCAAGTGCAACCTGAAGCCGCGCACTTGCCAGAATCCGTTGCGCAACCAGTGCGGCAGCAGCTCGCTCGTCGGTCAGCTCAATCGTCTGGTTCGTCAGCACCTCAAGGTAAGGAGCCAGGCCGCGCTTGTATCGCAGCGTCGAAAGCTCCGTGCTTCGCTTTGCCGCTACAATTGCTCTGTCCTGGACCGCAGCCTCCTCTTCAAGGATGCGCAGAGCCGACAGCTGATCCTCGACATCGCGAAACGCCGATAACACCTGATCGCGGTAGAGAGCCGTGGCCTGCTCTCGTTGAGCTACCGCAAAATCGACCTGCGCTCTTCGCCTGCCTGCATCGAACAGGACTTCGTTGGCAGAGGGTCCTGCGTTCCAGCCCGCGCTGCCCCCGTTGAAGAGTTGGGTGATCTGGCTGCTCTCCACCGACCCCGCAGCGCCCAGGACAATGGTCGGATAATAAGCCGCTTTCGCTACGCCAATCTGCGCATTCGCGGAGGCCACAAGCCGCTCTGCCGCGGCAATATCGGGCCTTCGCTGCAGAATCTCCGATGGTATCCCCGCGGGGATGCTCGGAGGATCGCCGACAAGCGGCCGCTCAGCGATGTGGAAGCCCGTGGCAGGAACTCCGACAAGCACGGCAATCGTATGCTCCAGCTGAGCTCTTCCCACGCCAAGATCGATCAACTGAGCCCGCGTCCCCTCCAGCTGCGCCTTCGCCTGCTGCACGTCGCTCTCCGTGCTCAATCCTCCGCGAAACCGGTCCTCGGTCAACTTCAGCGTCTGTGCATATGCATCGAGCGTGTTACGCAGCAGTTGCGCCTGGAGATCCACTCCGCGCAGCTGGAAGAAGCTTACGGCCAGCGTTCCCTGCAGACTCAGCCTGGTGTTTTCAAGCTCAGCCGCTGCGGACTGCGCGTTCGCTGAGCTCGATTCGATCTGCCTGCGGATGCGACCCCAGAAATCCGGCTCCCAGGAGATGTTCAGCGGAATCAGAAAATCCCAGTAATCCTGAGCGGCGTTCGAAGGCCGCAGAGGTCTGGTGCTCGATATGCGGTTACGACTTGCCGCTGCTCCAAGGGATACGGTCGGATAAAGCGACGACTTGGTTTGGCGGACGAGATCGTGAGCCTGATCATAGGCATGAAGCGCGGCGGCGATGCTCTGATTCGCCGTGGCACAGCGCTGCTCAAGATCGTTCAGCTCGGCATCACCGTAAATGGTCCACCATGCGCCACGGTCGGCCGCATCCGCCGGCTTTGCCGAAGTCCAGGCGCCATTATGCCCATCTTCGCTGTACGCAGGAGGCGCAGGCATCGCGGGAGCCTTGTAGTTCGGCCCCACCTTGCACCCTGCTATGGCAAGCGCGCCGAACAGCGCCGCCATCTTTGTCAGATAGCTCGCCTTCATTGCTTCGCCTCTTCTGAAGGAGCCTGCTTGTGGTCCGCCGGCGTCACCACCCGCACTTCCTCTCCCTCCGTCAGAGAATCCGGAGGATTGGCGATCACACGCTGATCTTCCCCTAGGCCACTGAGGATCTCGATCGTCGATCCGAAGTCCCGACCCGGAGTTACCCGCAGAATATGAGCGTGGTGGTTTTCATCAACCGTCCCGAGATAAAGGCCATCAGGCTCGTAGATAAGTGCGCTGACCGGAACGATCAGCGCCTGAGCGGCTCTGGAGACATTCAAATGCACCTGCGTATAGCTGCCGGGCAATAGTTCGCCGGTTTTATTGTCGACATCAACCTCGACCAGCAGGGTCCTCGTTGCGGGGTCCACAGCGTTCGACGTGCGCACGAGCTTCCCTTTGAATTCGCGGCCAGGATACTGAGGAAGCGTCAGAGTAGCCGTTACACCCTGTTTTGCATCCGGCGCATAAATCTGCGGCACATTGATGAAGACACGCAGCGTGTTGATCGCTGAGATATCAAATATCTCCCGGCTGCTTCGAACAATTCCAGCTCCGGCGGTATTCGTGCTTCCGTCAGTGGTAATGAGCTGACCGATATCGATATTGCGCGCGGTGATCACGCCGTCGAATGGAGCTACGATTCGCTCGAAGGACACCAGCTCCTCCAGCCTGCGCACGTTGGCAGCGGCGGATGCAACCTGGGTGTTCCTGGCTTGTAACTGGCTAATCGCGTTATCCGTATCCTGTTGCGATACTGCGCTGCTGCCGATAAGGTCGCTGTATCGGTTCGCGGTCGTATTGGCAAGACCGGCATTGCTTGTGGCGGTGGCCAGGTCTGCCTTCGCCGAAGCAAGCTGCTGATCGAGCTCCGGCGTTTCGATTATGGCAAGCAGCTCGCCCTTCCGGACGCGGGAGCCGATATCGTGAGACCAGCTCTTCACATATCCCGTCGTTCGCGCATAGATCGGCGCGAGCGTAAACGCCTGCATATTTCCCGGCAGAATGATCTCCGAAGCGTTCTGCTGCAACTTCGGCATCTCCAGCGAAACGGGGGGAGCCGCACTGGCGCTGGTGTAAGTCTTAAGCTCTGCGGTGTCGTGCCTGCGCCGGAGAATTCCGAAGACTGCCAGCGCCACAGCGATCAAAAGAACAATAACCACGACCACAACTACCGAGCCGCGCGACACAGCAGAAGGCTCATGCTTCGTCTCCGAGCGATGTCCGTTTGGCTGCTGTCTCGTTTGATCTTCGCCGCTCATTGATTCTCTCCCTCTGAACTCTTGCCCCTGAAATATCCGCAATCCGCGAAACAAAGCCCGCTCATAGATAAGCCTCGCTTCCGTCATCCGGGCTGTCATGCGTCAGGGACGGATCATTACGATGCATGAAGGCAAAAAATGTAGGAACGAAAGTAAGCGTCCCGAAGGTAGCCAGCAGGAGCCCTCCGATCACGGCCCGCCCGAGCGGAGCATTCTGTTCTCCGCCATCGCCCAGCCCGAGCGCCATGGGAACCATGCCGATGATCATCGCCAGCGCCGTCATGATGACCGGGCGGAATCGAGTGAACCCGGCGGACAGTGCGGCTTCGGTCGAATTCATTCCCGCCTCCATCTGCTCCTTGGCGAAGCTGACGACAAGAATCGAGTTCGCCGTCGCCACACCTACGCACATGATCGCGCCGGTCAGCGCCGGTACGCTGATATGCGTCCCCGTCAGAAACAGAAACCAGACGATCCCCGCCAACGCTCCGGGAAGTGCTGCAATGATGATGAACGGATCGAGCCAGCTCTGGAAGTTGACGACGATCAGGGCATAGACCAGAACGATAGAGAACAGAAGACCAGAGATGAGCCCGACAAAGGACGTTCGCATCGTCTCGATCTGACCCCGGACAAATATCTGGGATCCTCGCGGAAGCTTCTTATTATTATCCTTTACGATCTGGTCGATCTTGCGGGCAACCGTCGCGAGATCCGTTCCTTCGACAGAGCCATAAATATCGATAACTGGCCGGGCATTGTAGTGGCTCACAGTTCCCTGCTCGGCGCCGCGATCGATCGAGGCAAGGTTGCCCAGGATCTGCGGCTGGGCCAAGCTGTTTGATGCGATCGGAAAATTTTGCAGGTCCTGAAGGCTCTTCACATCGTACTGCGGTGTCTGAACTGCAATGTTGTAGCTGACATTATTCTGCGGGTTCAGATAGAAGGTCGGCGATGTCTGAAAGCTTCCGCTCAACGCAATCAATACGTTCGTCGCCACATCGCGCTGACTATAGCCAACCTGCTGTGCCCGCGTGCGATCCACATTGATGGTCCACTTCGGTAGATTGAAGGGCTGCTGAATACGGAGATCCGTCGTTCCCGAAACGTGACTGATCTGCTGCATGACCTGCTCCGCGAGAGCCCGGTTCTTCTCCAGCTGCTGACCTACAAACTGAACGTCGATCTGCGCCGGAAGACCGAAGTTCAGAATCTGGCTGACCATATCTGTCGGCAGATAGTAGAACAGCGTCCCTGGAAACTGCTGAGTCAACTTGTCGCGAAGCGAATGCATGTATTCCGCTGTCGGCTTGTGGTTTTCGTTCAACGAGACAAGAATGTCTCCATCTGACGTTCCCACAGGAGCGGAGTTTGAATACGAGAGATTCAGACCGGAATAGGGAACACCGATATTATCGATGATCGTCCCAAGCTCCGCCGAAGGAATCTCTCGCCGAATCACATCCTCGACCTGATCGCAGAGCCGCGCCGTGTCCTCGATCCGGGTTCCCGTATGCGCACGCACATGCAGCTTGAACTGCCCCCCATCGACGGATGGAAAGAAGTCCTGTCCAAGCCATGGATACAGAATCCCAACCGACAGCACCCAGAACGCTGCAATCGAGAACAGGAAGAGGGCGCGCCGCTCGAGGCAGAGTTGAAGCAAACCGTGGTACCAGTTGCGTAGCTTCTCAAAGTAATGCTCGAAGGTTCGCTGGAACCGGACAAACGGGTTCCAGCTCGCGTTCGCCTTGGCAACATCCTCCGGGTTATGCGCCTTCAGGAGATACTTCGCCATCGTGGGAACGATCGTTCGAGAAAGGAAGTAAGAGGCCAGCATGGCGAAGACGACAGCTTCTGCCAGCGGAACGAACAGATAACGTGCAACGCCCCCCAGAAAGAACATGGGAACAAAGACGATGCAGATCGAAAGCGTCGAGACAAAGGCCGGAACCGCAATCTGCGCGGCTCCGTCGAGAATCGCCTGCTCGACCTCCTTGCCCTCCTCCAGGTTGCGGTTGATATTCTCGATCTCTACCGTCGCGTCGTCGACAAGGATGCCGACAGCGAGAGCCAGCCCTCCAAGAGTCATGATGTTGATCGTCTCGCCCAGGGCCGCCAGCATCAGCAGCGAACAGATCACCGAAAGCGGAATGGAAACGGCAATAATGATCGTCGAGCGCCAGCTTCCAAGAAAGATCAGAATCATGGCCGCAGTCAGGCAGGCCGCGATCATCGCCTCGCGCACCACGCCGCTGATCGCTCCCTTTACGAAGACCGATTGATCTGCGATCGGATCGATGCGAAGAACGGGCGGCAACTGCGCAGCAATCATCGGAAGCTGCGCCCGCACATTGGAGATGATGTCCAGCGTGGAAGCGTTACCCGTCTTCTGAATCGTCAGCAGCGAGGCCCGCTGCCCGTTGACTCGCACAATGTTGGTCTGCGGCGGAAACCCATCCCGCACATTGCCTACATCGTGGATATAAATCGTGGCGCCGTTCACCGTCTTGATAGGAAGATTGTTCAGGTCGGCGATCGAGGTCGGCGCGCTGTTCGTCTCCACCGGGTACTCCACATGCCCGATCTTTGCAGTGCCCGCGGGAAGAATAATATTCTCCGCACTGACCGCATTTACCACATCCGACGCGGACAGCCCGAACGCCTGGAGCTTCTGCGTGTTGATATCCACCTGAATCTGGCGCTGCTTGCCCCCATAAGGGAACGGAACCGCTGCGCCCTGAACCGTGGCAAGCTGGGTACGGATAAAGTTCTGCCCAAAGTCGTTGAGCTGCTGCTCATTCAATCCATTTCCCGAGAGCCCGAGCTGTAGCACAGGCACGCTCGATGCGCTGTACTGGATCACCAGGGGAGGCGTCGTGCCCTGCGGATACTGCCGTAATGCCGTCTGGGCAACCGCCGTCACCTGCGCGACCGCCTGCGAGATATTTACCGTCGGCTGAAAGAAAAGCTTCACCACGGAGACGCCATTCAGGGTCTGCGACTCCATGTGGTCGATATCGTTCACCGTCGTAGTCAGGTTCCGTTCGAACGGAAGAACAATTCGGTTGCTGAGCTGCTCCGGCGAAAGTCCGGCATAGTTCCAAACGATAGACACGACTGGAATATCGATATTCGGAAAAATGTCGACAGGAGTCCGCAGCACCACAAGAGGACCAATGATGAAAAGAAGAAGGGATAACACCACAAAGGTGTAGGGTCTTCTAAGTGCAAGTCGAACAATCCACATCGGAACTCCATCGAAATGTGCTTCGGCAACTGATCAAACCGCGTTCAGAATGCAGAAAACACGTGACCTACAGGCGTCTATCTCCGGCTGAGCAATTCTAGACACACAGTTTAAGATTTGACGAAAGCGACAGGTAGAAAGACTCAGTATCTTTCCACCCTAGAGATCGACTACGACCGATCAGGATCCGGCTGCGAAGGTTCATGGTCCGACCGCCGCAACCCCCTGAATATAGTCTTTACCATAGTGGCGGACTCTTCGTCGCTCAACGAGCCGTGTCCGGCAAGAAGCCGGAAGACCATCGGACCATAAATAAGGTCCAGGATGATCTGCGGATCGATCTCTTTGCGTATCTCTCCCCGGTCCACACCCCGCCGCCACATCACCAGCGCCGCATCCCGCCTCGCGTAGAGAAAGCGCTCGCGAAACAGCCTCAGGAACTCGGGATCGCTCTGCCCCTCCGCAATAAACTGGCCGAACAGATGGCCGCGCGGCGTCTTGTAAAACGCCACTACGGATTGCAGCTGCTGAATGAAGTCCTGTTCCGCGCACCCCGTATCGGGCATCCTGACCAACTCCGTCATCACGGCCAGAAAAGCGTCGAGTGCCACAAGACTCTTATTCGGCCACCATTTGTAGATGGTCGCCTTGCTTACGCCCGCCTCTTGCGCAATCGCATCCGCGCTTACCTTGCGCAGCGGCTTCTGCTCCAGCAGATGAAGCACCGCCTTCAAAATCGCCTCTTCGGCCTCCACGCTTCGATGCCGGCCGCGGCCTTTGGATTCTGTCCCTGTGGAAGCCGCCTGTGTGGATTCCGGAATATCGCCTTTGCTTATGTCTTGCAATCTCTACCCCATCTCTGGCAGAAGGTACCCTCACCGTTTGCATCCATCGTATGTGAGGGAAAGAAGCAGAACCCTCTACCAGGACAAAAGACAGAAAACCATCATACCGAATTCCCGTCTTCGGTCTGGGAGTAAACACTTCTCCGGACAGGCACAAGAAGAGATCGTCAGGAACGCGGCCGCAAGGCGTCTCTTACGGAGGCAGCTACCGCGTGCGCCTGTAGTGCGCTTCCCTTCTCCGTAAAGTGCACGTCATCTGAGTGCAGATCCTGATGGTCGATCATCAGCGCATGCTGATCGTCAATCGAGATCCTTTCCCGCGCCATCACCACCGCCGCCAGACGATTTCGATCATCGATGCGGATGTTTGTCGCTCCTACACCCGTCGCATCTTTACGCACCGGCGTCGTCGTCGCCCATATCAGGCTGGCCTTCGGAGACGCCCTGCGCAGAACCACCACAAACCCCAAAAGACCGCCTGAATATTGAGCCTCGCTATATCCCCATCCATGCATCCCGTTATTGAAGTGGACGACGGTAAACGGAACTCCCGCCATTGCGAAGTAGTCACGCATCTGTCCGGCAAGCCGAGGATCTCCGGAGGAGCATGAGGTAGCAAAGAGATAGACGTTCGCTACGCCGTCGAGTTCTTTTGCCGTCTCGGGATAGTACGCCCGCGTGATCGAATCTCCCAGCAGCAGAACATTGGGAAGGCTCCCATTCGGATGCTCCGGCCGATCTGCCCAGGTCCACTCGATCTTTTCCGTGATCATCGCTGGCTTCCTCGTCTGCGACAACAGGCAGGAAGAAGAGAGGACAAGCGCGCACGCCAGAATTCCGGAGGTCATCTTCATAAGCAAAGTCTTTCTCAAGAGAGCATTGGTCAGGAATCGAGACTGTCGCACTTGAAAGTCATCTCACCCGAGATGATTTTTATCTTGAAAAACTAAATTCTGTCAACGGAACTGAGGAACGTTCGAGCCCTTACTCCTTCAGAGAGGAACGCAGTTTAAGGTCCGTGGACTGCCGCACAATCAACCGGCACTCCATGATTGCAGCGCGGTCCTGGGAGCGTTGCCCTCGAATGCGCTCCAGCAGAAAACGAGCTGCCTCCTCTCCCTGCTGCGCGATGGGCTGCTCCACCGTAGTCAGGGGAGGCGTAGTAAACGCCGCCAGAGGAATGTTATCGAATCCCGCCACAGCAATATCGCCCGGAATGCTCATCCCCAGGGTATGCGCCGCGTGCATCGCGCCGATCGCCGTAAAGTCGTTGCGCGCGAAGATCGCCGTCGGTGGACGGTGCAGCTGTGCCAGATGCAGCATCCCCCTGTAGCCGTCCTCTTGCGTCGCATAAGCAGGGCCCTCCGCCGGACCGACCGTATACTCCTGCCGGGGCTCGATTCCTGCCTCACCGAGCGCCTTCAGATAGCCGTGATACCGGCGCAGAAGCTTGCCGTTCTCCGGAGCTATCCCCACAAAGCCGATTCGCTTGTGCCCCAGCTTGATCAGGTGCGTTACTGCATCGAACGCTCCCTGATCGTGGTTCGCCGTCACCGAATCGATCCCGCGGAAGCCGACTGGCCTTCCAATCGTAACCATGGGAATCCCCTGTTTCGCGACCGCCTGAAGAACCTTATCGCCCATCGCCGTTCCGCGTGTCGCAACAATCAGTCCGTCCACCCGATGATCGAGAAACGATTGCATGCTCGCATTCTCCTGATGGATCGAGCGGTTCCCTGTCGCGATAAAGACCGAATACCCTTCAGCATCGAAGACCTGCTTCATCCCGTTGACCAGCTCGCTCGAAAACGGATTCGCAATGTCCGGCAGCAGAACGCCAATCGCATCCAGCCTTCGCACCTTCAGTTGACGTGCCGGAAGATTCGGCCGGTACTTCAGCTTTTCCACCGCCTGCAGCACATTTTTGCGCGCATCCTCACTCACATAGCCGGAGTCGTTGATGGCGCGCGATGCCGTCATCACCGACACCCCTGCGTCGCGGGCGATATCCGCA
>DATHJA010000336.1:0-10486 GCA_035316475.1 Edaphobacter sp.
AGAGAGCTTTTGGTCTCCAGGCCTTGGAGTGAGCACAGCGGGAGACTTTGGCTGGCCGGAGGTGTGAGGAGGATAGATCTTCTCGGCGGCGGACTTTGCCGCTGCCGCGATGAGGCCTCCGAGAAGTCCGGCGATGGCTCCCTTGGCAAGGGACCGGGATCGTTTGCTCACTGGTTCACCTCGACAGGTTCTATCAGGCTAGTACGATGCATGCTCGACCATCATAGCTGTGCTGAGAGTTCTGAAAAACTTCCTCAGCCGACGTAGGCGGAGGCATCGGTTGAGTCGGAGCCGGAGTTAACACCCACCGCCCGAAAGACAAGGGTCAATACGATGGAGACTGCGAAGTTGAGCAGAAGCGCAGGAAGGGCCGCATACATTGCGTACGTTCCTCCCAGCCATACGGGAAGATGCAGCGGATAGACGGAGCTCTTGAGATGCAGCGAGGCCGCCATTGCGGTTCCTGAGGCCATGCCCGCCGCCCATCCGGCGATCAGGGCCCAGGGATGAAACCATCGCGAGAAGACGCCGACGACGATGGAAGGGACGAGCTGGCAGACCCAGATACCTCCCAGCAGTTGCATCTCGATGGCATAGGGCGTCGGCAGGTAGAGGACGAAGGCGAGCGCACCGAACTTGACGACGAGAGAGACGATCTTCGCCATGGCGGACTCTTCGCTGGGCAGCATCTTGCGGCGGACGAAGGCTCCGTAGAGGTTGCGGGTGAAGAGATTGGAGGCGGCGATAGACATGATGGCCGCCGGAACCAGGGCTCCGATGGCGATGGCGGCGAGGCAGAAGCCGGCGAACCACTCGGGAAACGACTTGAGGAAGAGAAGCGGGACGGCGGAGCTGGTGTCGCTGGTATGGATGCCCGCGGCGAGTGTGAGATAGCCCAACAGGGCGATCAGGCCCAGCAGGAAGCTGTACGCCGGAAGCATAGCCGCATTCCTCCGGACGACGTTGGGGTTCTTGGCTGAGAGTACGGCGGTCGCGGTGTGAGGGTAGAGCATCAGCGCGAGAGCCGAGCCAATCGCAAGAGTCGAATAGCCGAGATACTGGCTCGGTTTCAGGAAGATGGTCCCAGGGGGATTGTGCGCGGCCAATGCCTGGTTGGCGAGCGCGAAGACATGCGCATAGCCGCCGAGTTGGATGGGGATGATGATGAGCGCCGCCAGCACCATGATGTAGAGCATCAGGTCCTTGACGATGGCGATGACCGCTGGGGCGCGCAGGCCGCTTGAATAGGTGTAAGCGGCAAGGATGATAAAAGCAGCGGCGAGGGGCCACTCGCCGTGCAGACCCATTGCGGCGAGGACGACCTTCATGCCGACCAGTTGCAGGGCGATGTAGGGCATCAGCGCTAAAACGCCGGTGAGGGCGATGGCGACGGTCAGCCAGCGATTGCCATATCGTCCGTTGACGAAGTCCGCAAAGGTGACGTAGCCGTGGCGGTGGCAGACTCGCCATAGCCTGGGCAGGACCACCATCATGTAGGGATAGGCGATAACCGCGTAGGGAACGGCGAAGAATCCCATCGCACCGGCGCCGTAGAGCGCCGCCGGGACTGCGATGACCGTGTAAGCGGTATAGAGATCGCCGCCGATGAGGAACCATGTGATCCAGGTCCCAAAGCTGCGTCCGGCCAGTCCCCACTCTTCAAGTGAGGCGATGCCGGATGCGGGCCGTCTCCACCGTGCTGCCCAGAAGCCTGCCAGGGTAACCAGAAAGAAGAAGAGGCAGAAGACAGCGAGCGCGGTTGAGTGCAATCAGCGGTACTCCCAAATGGATTATGAATTAGAAGAATCGTACCTCATGAGGGAGCCGCGTTGAAACCGCGAAGGCTGCTGTCGATTCTGGACTAGAGTCCGCGGCCCGTATCGTTCCACTCGTAAGCAACGACCCCCAGGTCGCCGAGTGTCTTCAAAACGGTCTCTACATTGCGCCGGACCTGGGGTCGGGCCTTTC
The DNA here is from genome assembly GCA_035316475.1 of Edaphobacter sp. Taxonomy (GTDB): domain Bacteria; phylum Acidobacteriota; class Terriglobia; order Terriglobales; family Acidobacteriaceae; genus Edaphobacter. The sequence continues at coordinate 1,969 of DATHJA010000336.1, forward strand.
CCGGAATTTCATGAGCCTCCTCGACCGCGACCACGCGGCCGTAGGGCCAGGCACTCTCGGGAACTGCGTTCAGCGCGGCGGGAAGATCGCTGATGCGCACGTCCAGATTGCGGCGGCGCGCGCCCACGGGACGCAGCATGCCCCCCTCACCCAGAGAGCTGGGGTTGGCATCCGCCATCATGACATGAAGCGTGACCATGCCGCCCTGCACCGTGAGGTAGGGGTTCTCCCATGAGGTGAGGTTGTGCACGGCCATATAGCGGGTCTTGGAGGGTGGAGGAATCAATTCCATCTGCTGGCGCGCTGTCTCGACGGCAGTCGGCTGTTGCTCGGCGAGTGGCGAGGCTCCAGAGGAGCTCCTGGTGCAGCCGGCGAGAAGGAGGGGAATGGCGACCGCAGTCGAGAGGACGATCAGAAGTAGGGATCGGCCAGTGGGGATTCGCATATCGGATACAGCATATCAAGATTCAGGCCATTTTCGCGCATGATTAGGGGCATGCGGGGTTAGCGCCCGGTCCAGTGGGGAGGCCGTTTTTCCAGGAAGGCCCGGGTTCCTTCGTCTTTGTCGTCAGTTGCGCATAGTTTGCCGAAGATGCGGCTCTCCAGCCGAAGAGCGGCTTCGAGGTCGCGGTCCGCGCCTCTGTAGACCGCCTCGAGACACCCGGTGACGGCGAGCGGAGCCATGGCGAGGATGGATTGAGCGAGCTGCCTGCCTCGGGCCAGAAGTTCGGCAGCAGGAACGACCTCATCGACCAGGCCGAGCCGGAGCGCTTCGTCGGCGTCAATTCTGTCTCCAGTGAGCAGCAGCTTCAGCGCAGCCGAGGATCCGATCAGCCGGGGAAGGCGCTGGGTTCCGCCGTAGCCGGGGATCAGTCCCAGCCGGGCCTCGGGCTGACCGAGCTTCGCTGTATCGGCGGCGATCCGCAGCGTACAGGCCATGGCCAGTTCGCAGCCTCCGCCAAGAGCGTAGCCGTTGATGAGGGCGATGACCGGCTTTCCGCAGGTCTCGATCTGGCGGAAGATGCTGTGGACGCGACGCGACTGGGTCTGACCGCTGAGGCGATTGATCTCGACCAGCTCGTTGATGTCTGCACCTGCTGCGAAAGCCTTCTCACCTGCTCCCGTGAGCAGGATGACGCGGACCTCGGAGTCTTCGGCCAACCTGGTGAAGAGATATTTGAGGTCGTCGAAGACCTGCGTGCTGAGAGCATTGAGGACTTGGGGGCGGTTCAGGGTAACGGAGGCGATCTGGTCTTCAATCTCGCAGAACAGTGTTTCGCAGAGGATTGCGTCGGACATGAAGCTCCTTTGGGAAGGGTCCCTCTTTCGACTCCGGATCCTCCATTACGTCACCGCTGCACACGGGCGCTGCCTAGCGATAACGATACAATCGAACTCATGATCAAGGGAATGACGCTGGTCCGCGAGGTGTCTTCTGCCGACGCGCTCGACAAGCTTGGCCGTTTGCTGCTCTCGCTCGGTTTCGAGGAGGGAAAGGGCTGGAAGGACGAGACGGCGCGCGGAACGGCGCTTCTGGCTCCACTGGGAAATCTGGAACTGGTTACGGGAAGAGCGCCTGCGGTTCCTCCGATTCTGATTGAAGTGATGGGGCTCGATGCGATTCATGCCGCGGTCGAGCAGTGGATGCTGGCCAACTACCGGAGCGAAGAGGTTCCGGCGCTGTTGACCAGGCCCGAGCTGACGCACTGGAACAGCAGGTTGTTTACGGTCGAGCTGCGTGACGGAGCCTCCGGGGGGCTGCTGCTGGGCTTCTGGCAGTCGGAGAACCCGCTCCACGGCAAGCCTGCCGCGATAGAAGGGGATCTTTTGGCGCAGGGGATGCGCTTCGCCATTGTGACGGCGCGATGGAATGCGGTGATTACGGATCGCCTGCTGCAGGGCTCGCTGGACGCTCTGCACCGTAGCGGTGCCGCGAAACAGGATGTGGAGATTGTGCGGGTTCCGGGAGCATGGGAGGTTCCTTCGACGGCGCGCACGCTGGCGGAGACGAAAAAGTTCGATGCGATTGTGACCCTGGCGTGCCTTATTCGCGGAGAGACAGCGCACTACGAGGCGATCTACAACGAAGTGGCGCGTGGGATCGGGCAGTCGCAGCAGGATACGGGTGTGCCGCATGCGTTCGGCGTGTTGACGTGCGAGACGCTGGAACAGGCGCTCGACCGAGCCGGCGTGAAGGCGGGGAACAAGGGCTTCGAGGCGGCGATTGCCGCCATCGAGATGGTATCGATCCAGCGGAAGATTCGCGCGGAAGAGGATGGGAAGTAATGGGAACGCGACGCAAATCCCGCGAGCTGGCGATGCAGATGCTCTTTCAGGGTGATCTGGGCAAGCAGACGCCCGAGCAGGTGGCGAAGGTCTTCTGGGACTCGCGCGATGACGTGGACGACGAGACGCGCGCCTTTACCGAGGATATCTATCGTGTCGCCACAGCGAGGCAGCCGGAGATCGATAAGCTGATCGAAGCGCATGCGCAGAACTGGCGGCTGGAGCGGATGGCTGTCGTCGATCGCAATCTGATCCGCGCGGCCGTGGCGGAGATGCTGGGGAATCCGAATACACCGGCGGCGATTGTGATCAACGAGTCGCTGGAAGTGGCAAGGCGCTATGCCGCGCCGGAGTCGATCCAGTTCCTGAACGGTGTTCTGGACGCGATCGCGCGCGACCTGTTGAAACAGCGATTGGCCTGACTAGGCGAGGTCGCAGAAAGTAAAAGCCCTCTCGGTTCGAGAGGGCTTTGTGTTGTCCTGCATTGCGGTCGACTTACGACGTGGCCTTCCGCGGATACTGAACGATCAGGTTGGGCGTGACGATCGTCGACGGGCTGTCGTTGCCGTTGATGTAGAGCGGCAGGTTGGGGGTGATGGCATTGGACGGCTTGTCCGCCAGACCCTTGGTGTCGATCAGGTGCACTTTGTTGTCGCCTGATGTTCCCACGTAGAGGGTCAGACCGTCAGAGCTGATGGTTCCAGCGACAGGAGCCGTTGCACCAGTCAGAGGAATGGGTGTGATGACTCCTGTGGACGGTGTATAGGCCGGAAGCGTACCACCAGAGCCTGTGTAGGTGATGAAGGCGACGCTGGAGCTGGAGGTGGGGATAACGCCGGTGATGGTGTCGGCAGTTACTCCCAACGGGTGGGCATTCATACTGCTGTGTTTGTTGGAGAAGTAGTCCGCCGGCACTGTCGAAGACGGGCAGCCCCCGACCTGATTGCCCGGATCGTCTGGTGGAGGTGGAAGCGCGCCGGTGAAGGTCAGATCGGAAAGCGTACCGCCATTGGCGATGGTTGCACCAAGAATATGCAGGCCATCATTGGTTGCAGCGACACGGTCGGTCTGGATGTTGGCGGTGTCGGCCAGAGGATAGTAGCTGTTGGAGGAGACTACTGTGTCTGCGCCGGTTCCAGTAAACGTAGTACTGGCGCAGTAGCTGCGACCGGTCGTGGGCGATCCCGCAAGATATGCGCCCACACTCGGAACCGTAACGGCGACGTCCGAGGCTGCGTTAGGAAGCGTGATCTGCGACCAGCCGGTGAAGGTTGAATGAACCAGGAGCTGGTTGTTTGGGGTGATCTTCTGCAGGTTCGTCGGATCGCTGGGGTCCGGCGTTCCCATGGTGATGTAGACGGTCTGACTATCGGGCGTGAACTGCGCGTGGGTGGCTACACCGCCATAGTTTGAGGTAGCGGTCGGTATAGTCGTGGTAGTCCCGCCGCTGCTACTACCGCTACTGCTGCTGCTCGATGTTGCCGTCGAATACAGATAGATCAGCTGTTTGCGAGGGTCGGAGAGAACGAGCGATCCGCCGTCGGGGGAGACGGCCAGTGCCTGTCCGGCGACAGTGACGTCTTCGCGGGAGAGGCTGTTGGTGGTGGCGCTGAAGACCATCAGCTCGGTCGGGGTTCCCATGTAAATCGAAGCTCCATCGTTGGAGATGACCATGGAGTTGGGAGCGAAGGGCAGGCGCACCGGAGCTCCCAGAGCTGGATTGGTGAAATCGACCGGGAAAATGTAGCGCGACTGTGTGCTTCCGACCCAGAGCAGCGTGCTGTTCGCACCCGGCGTCGTGATCGAGACCGGGTTAGACGCGATGGGTTTGCCGTTGCCGAAGAGGCCGATGGCGTTGTTCGGCGAGGTATTGCAGGTGGGCGGCTGGCAGATCGCAGTGATCGCGGCGGCGCCGGGGAAGACCGGGGTGATGGTCCCGGTCGATGATGCAGGAATCGTAATGGGGGTCGTTGAGAGATAGCTGAGCGTGAGGCCGGTCAGTACCGTTCCATTCTTGTCGGTGGCCACGGCCGTGAGCGGCTGCGGCGTGTTCTGGTTGACGACGGCGCTGGTCACGGTCCCGCTGGAACTAGGTACCTTGAGCTGGATAGAGGTTGGAGCGCAGGTGGAGAAGAACCCGGCGCTCGATCCGGCCTGGGTGAGATCGGCGCTGATGACGGTGGAGCCGGGCTGCTGCGCGGTGGCGACACCGTTTTCGTCGATGGTTGCGATAGAAGTGGACTGTGCGGCGAAGTTCAGGTGGCCGACCTGGCAGGTGATGTTGGTTCCGGCGGAGTCATATGCTCGGCCGACGAGCTGGCGGCTCTGAGTCTGCGAGATGCAGGAGGCGCCATCATAGGGATCGGCCGTGACGGTGGCCTGCTTCGAGAGCTGGCAGCAGTTGGAGGACTGATTGTTCGTTTCGACGCCGCTATCGGTGGCGGCGCAGGCGCTGGATGCTGTTGGAGTGCCGAGCACAACGCTGGTCACCTTGGGGTGAATGAAGATCGGCAGAGGGTTGCTGTTGGCGCCGCCGCCGCTGGCCACGACGTAGACCTGGCCGGTCTTTCCCGTGATGTTGCAGGTCGTGTAGTCGGGGATTCCGCCGCCGGTGTTACGGTTCCAGTTTCCTGCGCAGAGCTTGCCGGCATTGACTCCCGAGGGAACAACATCGGCGATCTGGAGGAGGTCGTTGGTCTGATGACCGCTCGCATCAAAGACGCCGTAGGTAAAGGAGGACACGGTCACCGAGGTGCCTTTGCAGTCAGTTGCCGTAGGCGTTGCGACCTGGCCGATCTGTCCCTGGTTGAGGGAGACGCCAAAGATCCTGGGCGTCAAGGTAATGGTGCTGACCTGGCCGACGATGGGACCGGTGTCTCCGCTACCGCAGAAGACGACGGAACTTCCCTTGGAGCAACCCGAGATGGAGATGCCGAAAGGAATAGTAAAGAGAAGCAGGACTGCTAGAGTAACAAACCGACGCATTGAACCTCCCCGTTCAACCGGAACGCAAGCTGAACGGTTTCACCGCATACGCTGAATTCCCGAGGCTTCAGTGTATAAAGCCAAAGTCCCGGAGGCAAATAAGAGAACTATTCTTTTGGACGCAGCGGCCGCTCGCTCGTCGCTGCTGCTGCATTAGTTGGCTTTTTTCAATTCGCCGGCATCTGGGTTTCGAACCAGTTGAGAGCGCGTTCGAGCACATCGCGACGATGCTCCGGAGAGCGGAAGGCGTGACCCTCGTTGGGGTAGACGACAAGCTGCGTCTTCACTCCTTCAGCTCGAAGAGCGTGCCAGAACTCGAAGCTCTGCGGCGCTGGACACTCTCCATCGCGGTCGCCGACGACGATCAGGGTAGGAGTCTTCACCTTTTTGATGAACTCGATGGCGGAGCTCTGGTCGTAGACGCCAGGGTCGTCGTAGACGCTGGCTCCGAAGAAGGGGATCATCCACTGGTCGATGGAGTTTTCGCCGTAGTAGCTCTTCCAGTCGCTGATGCCCGCCCCGGCGACGGCGGCGTGGAAGCGCGTGGTCTGGGTGACGCCGAACATAGTCATAAAGCCGCCGTAGCTCCAGCCTGTGAGGCCTTCACGATTCTTGTCGATGGGAAGGCGAGCCTCGAGGGTGTTCATGCCGGCGAGGATGTCGCGAAGGTCGCCGTAGCCGAAATCCTTGATGTTGGCCTGGGTAAACTTCTCCCCCTGACCGAAGCTTCCGCGCGGGTTGGGCATAAAGACGAAGTAGCCGAGTGCGGAGAAGGGAACGCCACCGTAGTTCAGCCCAGGCCAGTGCGGCGAAACGGCAGAGGACGGACCTCCGTGCACGCTGACGATGAGGGGATATTTCTTCGAGGGATCGTAGTTCGTGGGATAGAGCAGCCATCCCTGGACGCGGAAGCCCTCGTTAGTCCATTCGACGTCTTCGGTCTTGCCCCAGAGGGGTTTGATGGCGTCGTTGAGATGAGTGATCTGTTTGAGATTGGAGAGCGGTCCGGCCCAGACCTCGGGAGCGCGCTCGTAGGAGCTGCGGATGAGGGCTACCTTCTGGTTGCCGGAGACCGAGAGACTCATGACGGAGGTGCCCGAGCCGATGGACTCCGGCAGGGTGAGATCGATCTTCGGATCATCGGCTCCGGTTCTCGCGTTGATTGCTGTGATGCGGCTGGAGCCGCCGACGTGTTCGCTGAGGCCGAGGATCTCCGGAGTGAGCCAGCGCAGAAAGGCCACCGAGGCCGCGCGGTTTGGGGTGATATTCTTCGGCTCGCTTCCATTGGAGGGGATGAGATAAACGTCACCGCCGGTGGAGCCCTGGTCGCTCATCAGGCCGCCGATGAAGGCGATCTGCCTGCCGTCGGGAGACCAGCGGGGAACGGCGATCTGGAGGCCGTGAAGCGGGCCGGAGACCTTTGTGGTGTCAAGGATGGAATGCGGCTCGCCAGTACCGATGGTCTGGGTGTAGAGATTCGCGACCCACCAGTTGTTCTCGCCAGGAGGGTTGGCGGCAACGTAGGCGATCTGTTTTGAGTCGGGGGACCAGTTGAACTCGTAGGCGTGAAGATTTGCAGGCGTGACCTGAGCGAAGGAACCGTTGGCGACATTGACGGTCGCTACACGCTGGACCTCGACGCCGTCCTCTCCTATAACGCCGGACCAGGGCTTCATGGCAGCGAGAGCTCCTGCGGAGCGTGTGGCGTTTTCGACGAAGAGGAAGGCAATCTGTTTGCCGTCGGGCGACCATGCAATATCGTCAATGGCTCCTGTAACGTGGGTCAGTTGGTGCGATTCTCCGGTCTTCTTCGCCCAGACGAAGATCTGCGGCTGGCCTGTATGTTCCGAGGTGCATGTGGAGATATAGGCGAGCGACTGACCGTCAGGCGACCATGCGGGAGCGTCATTGCCGCAGTTTGCCGAGTCTGCGGAGGGCCGGATCGTCAGCTCCTTCAAAGGGGAGGGATTCAAGACATCGCTCAGATGAACTTCATAGCCCTCCGGAGTGCGAACGGACCACGCCACGGTTCTGCCATCTGGGGATATATCGGTCTCTGATGGGGTTCGGGTCTTTCCCAGCGTCTCCAGCAGGATCCCGATGCGTGGGTCTGTCGGGTGGGCCGGCTTTGTGGAACTTTGAGCGAATACAGAAGGTGTCAGAGTTAGCAGAGCGAGCAGAGAGGTGGTGCTGCGGATTCGTACAGACGTCATGGCGTTTAGGCTAGCATCCCCCACATTTTGCCTACGGTTTTACGGCAGTATTCCGGCAGGATTATGGCGATGACAGGCTCTGTATCCAAGTGAAAATCCTCCTGCATCAGGAATTTTTACGGGAGGGGGAGAATTTGTTGACTCGAAGCCGGGAAAGTTGCTATTCTCATAGGGTTCCGCGAGTATCCGGAACGCGCGCTCGGGAACGAGGGTGCGGTGGGCGGAGAAAAGCCCGGTAGATTCACTTGTTTCTGTCTGGAATGCAGATGGGAAGCAATCGATTCTGCGCTATACTGGATACAAATAGAAGAGAACCGCAGAAGTTGTCCGGAATGTCCGGAGAACAAATGTTCTGCGGCCCATCGATTACGCGCCTGCGACACCCTCCACCTTGGATGGGCTATGTGGGCCGGAACAGCGAAACGGAGTTGGGCAGGTTCGAGAGGCGGAATGCCGATCGAATAGGCAGACCCGGCCACCGTCGACTGTTTTCGTCTGGTTGTACAGGGTTTTACAGACGCGAAGCAGGATTTTCTTCGCTAAGGGATGCGGTATGCATCCTTGCCTTTGCGTGTGCTGCAAAGGTGATGCGAGAGAGTTTTGTGTGCGCCTGACTAAAGTTTAGGTTTTTGTAACACCAAGGAGTTCGAGTGCCTACGTTTCATCAGCTCGTCAAGCAGGGCCGCACGCCCACTCGCTATAAGACTGCCAGCCCCGCGCTGCAGGGTTCGCCCCAGCGTCGTGGCGTCTGCACCCGCGTCTACACCCAGACGCCGAAGAAGCCGAACTCGGCCCTCCGCAAGGTCGCCCGTGTCCGTCTGACCAATGGTATTGAGGTAACGACCTATATCCCGGGCATCGGCCACAACCTGCAGGAGCACTCGATCGTGCTCATCCGCGGCGGTCGTGTGAAGGATTTGCCGGGTGTTCGTTATCACGTTGTGCGCGGTACGCTCGACTCGGTCGGCGTGGCCAACCGCAAGCAGAGCCGCTCGAAGTACGGCGCCAAGCGTCCGAAGGCTGCCACCAAGTAA
>DATHJA010000337.1:0-3500 GCA_035316475.1 Edaphobacter sp.
CCCCACCCCAAACTCCTGTCAAGTCTGAAAACCATCTAACTGAAACAAATCAGATGACATCCTCGTTGCCGATTAGATCCGTCCCAATCTCTAAAATAGAAAGAGAGGAAGTTCCTGAACAAACTCTCAACCCTGGAAAGGAGGTGCGGCTCAACCAAATTACAAGTCGGGATCTGCACAGGAGGTCCAGACCTAAACCAAATGAATGGAAGACTTTGCACAAGATTGACGGGGGGGGTACCCAGCAGGGACGACTTATTTGTCCACCACTGCCGACCCTGTTAGCGTCCGTGCCTGCTCCACCTGATGCTTGGCGCACCACTTCTTCATCCCGTTCGCGATATTCTCGACAGCCCGCGGATCGGCGTAGCTTGCCGTGCCTACCTGTACGGCCGTGGCTCCGGCCATCATGAACTCCACCGCGTCCTCGGCCCGTACGATCCCGCCCATCCCCACCACGGGAACCTTCACCGCCCTGGCCGCCTCATAGACCATCCGGACGGCAATCGGCTTGATCGCCGGCCCGGAGAGCCCGCCGGTGACGTTTGCAATCCTCGGCTTCCGAGTCTCAACATCGATCGCCAGAGACACAAATGTGTTCACCAGCGATACCGCATCCGCCCCCGCATCCTCGGCAACCTTGGCCATCTGCGCGATGCTGGTGACGTTAGGTGATAGTTTCACCATCAAGGGCCGCTTGACCGCCTCCTTGGCTCGCGAGACCAGCTCCTTCAACAGCTCTGGATCGGTCCCGAAGACCATTCCTCCGTGGCTTGTGTTCGGGCAGCTGGCGTTCAGCTCGTACATCGCAATCCCCTCGGCATCGTTCAGGACCCGGATCACCTCCAGGCAATCCTCCACCGTATAGCCGAAGATATTCGCGATCACGACCGCGCCCTGGATCTGGAGCAGCTTGGGCAGCTTCTCCTCCACAAACGGACGCACTCCCATATTCTGCAGCCCGATTGCGTTGATCATTCCGGCTGCCGTCTCGATAATCCTCGGCGTCGGGTTGCCGGGCATCGGCTCCTTCGACAGCCCTTTGGTCACGAAGCCGCCAATGCGATTCAGCGAGACAAGCTCCTCGAACTCCACCCCGTACCCGAAGGTTCCACTGGCTGCAATCACCGGCGAGCGTAGCTCTACCCCTGCCACGCTGACCTTCATATCCGGCTGCTGCGTACTCACCGTTGCGATCCTTTCTGCGCCGCATGAGAGACGTGCGAAGGGGTGGGCGCGCCGGTATCCGGCCGAAGGACCTGCGTCAGCACATGCCCCTCGATGCTCGACGGCTGGTTCACCCTCAGGATCGACGCAAAGGTAGCTGCAATGTCCACAGGAGCCACACGATCATGATAGGTGCCGGGAAGGAACATCGCCCCGTAGAAGTCCAGCGGCACATGCCGGTCGTAGGCAAACGAGGAGTAGTGGGTTGCCCCTTCCTCTGAGCCCGGAAACTGGAAGGCGCCGAAGTTCAGCCAGATGGCCCAGCCCACGTAAGGCGAGTAGCTATGCAAAATCCTCCGCCCCAGCTCCGTGTCCGGAATCTCGCCGCTGCGCATCTTCGCCACTGGAAAGGCAACCGGCTCGCGCAGCGGGTCGGCCTCACGGCCGACCGGAATGGCCGGTTTCGAGGTCTTCACGGCAAAGTCACCGTTCTTCGCAATCTGCTCCTGTAAGGCCTCCGCAGTTGCCGTCTCGGCCTCCAGCTCGGAGACATGGGCGGCTTCGAACGCCTTCTGGTTCAACTGAATGTAGGGATACTCCCCGCCCAGCACATACTTGTCGCCCTTTTTCACCGGCCACTTCTTTTCAAGCTGTGCCTCGAGCGCCTTCAGGAGCGGCGTTCCCTTGACCGCCGCCGAGGGCATCTGCGCGTCGTTGGCAGCTCGCATCGTCGGGGCCACTCCGTGGTCGCCGGAGAGCGCCACGATCACGTTCTGAAGCCCCACCTGCTTATCCAGAAACGTGAAGAAGTCGTTGAGCGAAACATCTACCGCATCGATCATCTCGCGCTGCTTCGGCGAATCCGGCCCTACCTTGTGACCGAGGATGTCGGTGTTGCTGATCGAAACCGTGAGCATGTCGGTTACGTTGTTCTGACCCAGATGCTCGTTCTTCACCAGCTCCTTGGCGAAGTCCATCATGTACTGCACGGCCGCCGGCTTCTGTCCCACTTCCTCGTAGAAGTTTCCCGTCGGCACCCCTGCGGCCTGCCGAGCCTTTGTCCGTTCGTCGCTTGCATTGAAAGCTTTCGCCCATGCCGGAAGCTCCGGCATCCAATAGGTCGACGTGATAAATGCACCTGAGTCGTGATCGGTCCAGAATGCTCCCTTGGTCGCATGCCCCGAAGTCAGGATCGCCGCACGGTCCTTGAAGGAGACGCCGAAGACCTTTGCCCGTCCCTGGGTCGATAGTTCCAGCTCGTCGCCCAGCGTCGAGGCCGCCTCCCGGTGCGGCGAGGCCCCCGGCGAAACCACACCCCCCTCTGGCACGCCCACAAGTTTGTACCGGTCATCGCTCACCGAGCTGACAAGCTGCAGCTTGCCATCCGCATCAGACTCCCACCACTCGTTGATCGGAATCCTGTGCCCATCCGTGTAGCTTCCCGTCCCAATCGTCGAATGCCCTGCCGCAGTCACCAGATTGGCGTAGTCGTAGTAGCAATCGGTGAAGTGGACGCCCTTCTTCAGGAACAGGTTGAACCCGTTCGGCGTCTTGAAGTCATCGCGGTAGCGATCCAAATAGTCTCCCCGGAACTGGTCGATCACCAGCACGACCACCAGCTTTGGAGTGGCGTGGTAAGCGTCTGCGACAGCTGGCATAGTGCCAGGCAGGAGAAGGACAATTGCAAGAAGAAGAGCGATACAGGTACGCATTGTTTTAGAGTAACCGCTTTCGAACCTTACAAAATTCTTACATTTTCTTACATTTCCCCTCCCCTTTCGTCTCTGAACGCATGTCCTTGCGAGCGAGGCTTAGCAAAGTTGGGTAGCCGCGCATTTTTTTCGCACGATGCACACAGGGCCGGTCGGCCCATGACGGCACAACCCGGTAAAATAGACGCAAATGATTGATCTAGCATTCGTCCGGGCGAATCTGCCCGTTGTGGAAGAAAAACTGCGCACCCGAGGCATGGATCCGGCCACTGCGCTTGGCGACTTTGCTGCCATCGACCGCGAACGCCGCGACGCCATCACCCAGGTGGAGACCCTGAAAGCCCAGCGCAACAGGCTGACCGAAGAGATCGCCCGTCTCCGCAAGTCCGGTGCCGACGCCTCCACCCAGACCGAACAGACGAAGTCCCTCAAGGTCGAGGTCGACACCCTCGAGACCCGCGCCACCGCAGCCGACGAGCGACTCCGCGCCATCCTCGAAACCATCCCGAATCTTCCCCAGGACGATGTTCCGGTTGGCGCCGACGAGCACGGTAACCGCGAAGAGAAGGTCTGGGGCACAAAGCCTGCCTTCGGCTTCACCCCAAAGCCCCACTGGGAGCT
>DATHJA010000338.1:0-4097 GCA_035316475.1 Edaphobacter sp.
GCGGTACAAAGCCTGCGTCAACGCCGCATCCTGCGGTACGCCCGGATAGATCGTCGCCCACAGGAAGCACGAGCAGATCATGATGTTCGTCGCCGTCAGCAGCCCGCCGAACAAGGCAATGTAGGTTCCCGCCGCCCGAACCCCAGAAATCGCAGTTGGCTCACGACGGTTGCCGTAAAGATACCCAGCGGAATCACCGACCCGAACTGCAGAAAGGCGCACAGCAACACAGCGTGCTGACGCTGCGAAAAGAACGCGACCATTTCACCGATTGTAGCCGTGGGGCCAGGAAAGTAGGGCAGGCCGCCAAACACCGTTACCGGAAACAATCCACCGACAAACAGTGTGACGAAGGCCAGGGCTACCGCGCCAAGGTGGGGTCCGCGAAAATGACCTCCATGGGAAAGGTTTGCAGTAGAAGCCGTCATAGAGATTCTCCTCTCAAGCAAATTGATTACAAATCATAATGATTAATTTTGTCAATCATAATCTTTGTGCAAGAATCAGAGCATGCCCAGAGGCCCCTTCCAGGCAGGCGATTCAGCAGGCTTCCTCATCGCGCAGGTAGGCGCGCACGCCGCCATGCGCTTCGCCGAAGTTCTCAAGCCACATGGCTTCACTCCGTACGACGCCGGAATTCTGCGCCTGCTCTCCGCCTCTCCCGGTCTCTCGCAGCAGCAGTTAGCCATACGTCTGCATATGCACGCCAGCCGCCTCGTCGGTGTGCTCGACGATCTCCAGCAGCGGGGATGGATCGAAAGGCGTCCCTCAGCAACTGACAGGCGTTTCTACGAGCTCTACCTCACCCAGCAGGGCGAAGCTGCCCTCGAGACCATCTCTCAGCTCGCAAGAAAGCATCACACCGATCTGCTCTCCAGCCTCACCGACCAGGAGCGCGCCGGCCTGGCAGCCATGTTGCGTCGCATCGCCGAACAGCAGGGCCTTACCGCAGGCGTGCACCCCGGGTACAGCAAGGCAGACAAACCCCACCGCTCCTGAGAGATGTGCCTGGTGGTTGCCTACAACGTATCCATGTACTTGATCAGCAGCACCTCGTTGCCGATCTCGCTGTAGATCAGCTCGTCCACAGTGCCGCCTGCCAGAAGAAGACCATATCCTCCAGGCCGCACCCCTGTCTCATCACGCCTTACGACATGCAGCGTAGGGTCCTGCGAGGTGTCCAGCATGGCAAGCTCGAGGATAGATTCGTACTTGAAACCCGAACCCGGGTCGCGCACGTAGAAGACGAAAGCCCGCGCCGTACGGACGGCCGAAACCTCGACGACCTGATCGGGATGGAAGGCTGCGCCATGTTCCATCGCGTTCAGCAGGATCTCGTGCAGCGCCTGCATCATCTCCTGACGCGTGCTCATCGGCATCTGCGCGCTCAGCTCCTCGGCGAAGGTCATCAGGCGCTCGGCCGTAAGCAGGCTGCAGTTGGCCCGTACCGTCACCCAGCCGGGTCTTGCCGTCACCACCTCGATCCCGTCTCTCCATCCGCTGTCGGAGGCCGCGTCCTGCGTCAGGCTTGCAATTGCGACCGGATCGAAGGGAGGCGTAAAGCACGCGAACACCTTCGCCCGCAGAGCGGCAATCACCTCATCCGGTGTGCTGCGTGGAGCAAGAACGATGCACTTTACCGCCGGACGGAAGAGTCGCATCTCCTCCAGCAGCGCCAGATCCTCTTCGATGGGTGTGTCAGGGCTCGTAACCACGACGCCAAACGAGCGCAGGCGAAGCTGCTGCAAAGCCCCAACCGGTCCGGCGGCGTACACGATAGGGAGACCAGCGCCGGCTAAGGCATCGCCGATCGCATGGGTGATAAGGTTGTCCGTCCCGATGACAAGGACCCGGCTCATGAATGAACTCCTAAGCGATGGAAGTGGAACTCTTGCTGAGGGGGCCTGGGGAAGATGATAGATCAATCTCAGCTGGCTGGTTTCGGCTTGCTCCAGACGCTATCCAGAAAGAGGTAGCGCTCGCGGTTTGCATCGGGTTTTGCCGCGCTGGTCTTGTCCAGATGCATCGTCTCCCACTCTGTCGGTCCATAGATAGGCCACTTGGGCAGGCCGGGGCCATTGGGATCGCCGGTCTTTGCGAAGTTGGTCCAGTAGCCCTGAATCTCGTTCGAAAGCTTGCGATCTTCCGGCCTCAACACTGCCTCGGGGCGAAGATCCAGCGTTCCGAAGACGTATTCGATGTCGTCGGAGTGGAAGGCTCCCACGGCGGGCGTGTGATAGCGGTCGCCGGGATTTCCCAGCGCAAACAGATAGCGGTAGACCGGCTTGCCTCCCGTAGCAACCTGCGACTCCAGCCAGCGCCACGTCGAGTAGGCGATGAACTTGTCACCACCGTAGTCAGCCGCCGAGCTCAACGCCTCCTTCTCGGTCCCCGCCGGGTAGAGCTTCAACATCTCCGCGCCGCGGCCGGGAAACTCCTGCTCGGCCTGTGCGGCAAAGCCCTCCGCGCTGAACTTGTTGATGCTCCCGACGATCCCTCCCCGGCCTTCATCCGCGTTCCATCCGGCCAGCAGAGGAATGTGCGCCTGCTCGCCTGCCGCGTAGATCTCGGCCACCGGCTTCGGGAAGAAGTAGCCGTCGACAACCGGGCCGAAGCGCGGTCCGGGGCGGGTCGCAAGGACGGGACGGATGATGTCCTCTGTGGGAAGCCGGCGCAGCTCGGCCAGCTTCGCGGTTCCGTAGGAGGTTAGGGCGAAGGCAGCATCGGTCTTCTCACGCTCCTCCAGCGTCGGCTCTGGTTTGCGCGAGGAGCCGCCAAGCGCTCCTCCGCTCTCACCGATGGCCTTCTGAAACAGATCGCGTGAAAGCGGCGAAGCCATCTGTGAGCTCACGGAAAACGATCCGGCCGATTCGCCGAAGATCGTGATGTTCGATGGGTCGCCTCCGAAGGCGGCAACGTTTTCCTTCACCCAGCGGATCGCGGCGGTCTGGTCCATCAGGCCGTAGTTGCCCGCCGCGTGATGCGGGCTCTCAGCGGCGAGCTCCGGGTGCACGAAGAACCCGAAGACTCCCAGACGGTAGTTCATCGAAACGACCACCACGTTGCGGTGCGCGAGGAACTGGCCGTCCTGGCGGTGCTCCGACGTGCTTCCGCCGCTGTAGCCTCCGCCGTAGATCCACACCATCACCGGCAGCTTGCCCGGTTGGGCATCCGCGGGAGCCCAGACGTTCAGGGTCAGGCAGTCCTCCGAGGGGCCGGGGTCGTGGAAGGCCATATCGTTATAGGCCGCCGACTGAACGCAGTGGTACCCGAAGTCATGCGCAGAGCGGACACCTTGCCACGACTCAGCGGGCGCAGGAGGAGCCCAGCGAAGCTTGCCGACAGGAGGCGCTGCATAGGGGATGCCCTTGAAGGACATCACCTTGCCATCTACTGTCGGCTCGCCCTCGACGACGCCTTTGTCCGTCTTTACCTGTTGAGGAACTGCGCCGAACGCGACGCTCGAAAGAATCAGAAAGGTTGCGGGAAGTGCTCTGCGAAGTAGATTTGATGGCATGTCTCGTCCCGCAAAAACAGTAACATAGACCGCTCCCCTCCACTGCGCGTTCCCATTCCTGCATTCGGGTGTTCCATCTTCGCCGTAGCAAGGAGCCCTTGGCCCCTGAGAGCTCCTGTCAAGCCAATTTCCCTATATCTAACTGAAACTGAAGGCCATACACTTGCCGATTCGACCCTCCCCACCTGCTATCCTTTAAGTAGGGCAAAGAAAGCAGTTCCAAAAACGCAACCCCTATGGAATGAAGATTTTGCAAAAACTCCCCTTCATTTCATTGGACTTTGGATGAAATTCGAACGTTGGTCCGGATCTAACTTATTTGTTTGGAAGATTTTGCCACAAAATGACGGGTCCCCACCCCACCCCGAAAACGAATACCGGCCAGAAAATCTCGGCTCCTATATACGACCGAATCAGTCTTTGTTTAGACTGAGTGAGACAGAGCCTCCGTGACTCTGTGGACTTCAGGCTGAAGACAGAGAATCGGAATGGCGAACAACGTAGCAAAGCTGGGTGGACTGACAGAGAGCCGGTGGCTCGAGGAGAAGGGTTCGAAACCGTGGGCGCTTGCGCTTCCGAT
>DATHJA010000339.1:0-11819 GCA_035316475.1 Edaphobacter sp.
ACCGTCTCGTACGTTTCGCTCTCGGCCAGAACCTGACCATTCCAAACTGCCTTCGCCATAGTCTGCAACCCGTCTTTTCAAGAATTTACAGCAAAGCCGCTCCAGCACTCCCGGGCGGCACAGTACACCAGTTTCCAGAGACTACTTTAGTAGTTGTAACAGAAACGATACAAAAGAAAAAGGCGAGGATCGACAGGCCTATCCCTTTGTCAATCCAAGCGACCTCAGAAAGCCTTCATGAAGCTTCGCCGCCGTCGGATACCTTTCTATCAGAGCCGCCGTATGCCGCATGAACGGATTCCCCGACTGCTTCTCCGACTCTACATGAAAGTGGTGAAACTTCGCGTAGATCAGAATGCCCTCGCCGTTCGAATCCAGGAAAAGGTCGGCGTCAAGTGCTCCACGCAGTACCAGTGAAGCCGACATCTCCCAGTACCCCAGAACCTGCCGCCAGGCTGCGTTGTTCTGAGAGCCAACATCGCGGGAGACCGCTCGCAGCTCCTCCAGCGTCTTGGGTTGAAAATCGAACACCATAAACCGTCGCGACTTCCTCAATGTCCCCTCGCGACGCATCTCGTACAGCTTCAACACCAACTCCGCATCAGCTGCAGTTGCCATTCACGCTCCCTGTCTTTTCTCGTCCACTCAGGCCGCTTCGCCTTCGGGTTTGGCCACAGGATCGGCAACCTGTTTCTCATAGCTGCACGGCGGAGTCGTCGGAACCTCCTCCTCCTCGGCGCCCTTCTTCTTCCGGCGCTTCGGCAGAGCCTCCCGATTGTTCGGGCATACCCAGGACGTTCCCTTGTCGTTGACCACCTCAAGCAGATAGGCGCTGTCGCACTTCGGGCAGACTTCGTTAATCAGCTTCTGATTGGAGGCGAAGTCGCACTTCGGATAGTTCACGCAGCCATAGAAGACATCGCCGCGCTTCGTCTTTCGCGCCGCGATATCGCCGCCATCCTTCGGACACTTCACATCCAGCAGATCCTGCTTGATGTACTTGCACTTGGGATACCCGCTGCAGCTGACGAACTCGCCATACTGCCCATTCCGCAGCAACAATGGCTTGCCGCACTTCGGGCAACTCTCCTCCAGCTGCACCGGTGGCTTCTGCTGCACCTTCTGGTTCAGCTTGCGGATCGTCTTGCACGGCGGATCTTCGTTGTACCCCGGACACGCCATGAACGGACCCCACGGTCCATTGCGCAGCACCATCACGCGGCCGCAGTTGTCGCAGAATTCTTCTTCCGCGACCTCGTCGGCTCCCGGAGCGCTCAGGTCCGGCTTCGCCGCGTAGTTCTCCTTGGTGAAGTCACAGCTGAAGGTTTCGACAGAGATCTTTTTGCCCTTGCCCTGCGCCTCGTTGATCGCCGCGGCAAGGTCCTTTGCGTCTGCGGCCTCACGGCTGAAGTCCGTCACATCGTCGGTCATCGCCTTCACCGTCATCGGGAAGGTAAAGGCGGACGTGATCTTCTTCAATATGGCCTTAGGATCCTTCTTCCATGGACCCGCAGCAACGTTCATCGGCTTCGACTTGGTGAAGTTTGAACACGAGAAGAAGCTGCCGAACTTGCCCCACTTCAGGATCAGCGGAGATCCGCACTTCTCGCAGATCTCCGTGGTCGGCTCTTCCATCCGCTTGATGTCTTCCATGCTCGTCTCGGCGACCTTGAGTTCTTTTTCAAAGTGGTCGTAAAAACCATTGAGCAGATCGGTCCAGCGCTCCTGTCCATCTTCCACGGCATCCAACTCGCCTTCGAGCGTCGCCGTGTACTGCGTATCGAAGATGTAGGGGAAGTTCTTCACCAGCAGCTTCGTGACCACGATCCCGATCTCGGTCGGAACAAACCGTCCCGTGATCTTCTTCACATAGTCACGATCCTGAATCGTGTTAATGATGGACGCATACGTCGAAGGCCGGCCAATGCCTTTCTCCTCCAGCGTCTTCACCAGGCTGGCCTCGTTATAGCGCGGCGGCGGCTGCGTGAACTTCTGCTGCGGATCCAGCTTCTCAAGCTTCAGCGCCTCACCCGAGGCAAGCTCCGGAAGCCTGCGGTCGGCATCCTCCTCGCCATCAGCATCCACATCATTCTGCTGCGCCAGCCGCACTTCCTTCGCAGCCTTCTCCTTCGCCGTTTGACGAACCCGCTTCTCTTCCTCTTCGAACTTCAGGTGCCCATCGAACTTCAGCACGCTTCCCGTTACCCTGAAGTCATAGGTCAGCTTCGCCTTCGCCTCAATCTCCACCGTCGTCTGATCAAAGACCGCAGGCGTCATCTGGCTGGCGACAAAGCGCTGCCAGATCAGCTTGTACAGCCGATACTGCTCGTCGGAAAGGTATCGCCGAATCGAGTCCGGGGTAAACTTCACCGAAGTCGGACGGATCGCCTCATGCGCATCCTGCGCCTGGGCCTGTTTCTTGCCCGCATATTCGTTCGGCTTCCCCGGCAAATATGCAGCTCCCAGCTTACCGATAAACTCTCTGGCCTCTGTAATTGCATCCGGGCTCACTCGGGTCGAATCGGTACGCATGTACGTGATCAGTCCGACTGTTCCCTCATTGCCAATCTCGATGCCTTCATAGAGACGCTGCGCGACGCCCATCGTGCGGCGCACGTTGAAACCCAGCCGTCCCGCAGCATCCTGCTGCAGTTTGCTTGTCGTATAAGGAGCCTTCGGATTATTCTTCCGCTCCTTCTTCTCGACGGAGCGAACCTTCCACGCCGCTGTCTTCAGTTCACCGACAACCTCTTCGACGGCCTCCCCATCTGGTAGCGCATTCGCGATGAACAGCTCCTTGCCGTCCCCGCCGATACCGTTCGCCACACGAGAAGGCACACCGTTGACTCCAACGAATCGCGCCGTGAATCCTTGCTTGCCCCCTCCCGGCAGAAGATCGGCATCAATCGTCCAGTACTCCACCGCCTTAAACTCGTTGATCTCCTGTTCGCGCTCGACGATCAGCCGCAGCGCCACCGTCTGCACACGTCCTGCGCTCAGCCCACGACGCACCTTGTCCCACAGCAGCGGAGAGATCTGGTAGCCCACCAGGCGATCAAGCACACGGCGCGTCTGCTGCGCATCTACAAGATTCTCATCGACATCGCGTGCATGAGCGAAAGCCGCATTCACAGCCTTCTTCGTAATCTCGTTGAAGGTCACACGCCGAACCTTCGTCTTATCTTTCACCACGGGCATCAGCTGAAACGAAAGATGCGCCGCAATTGCCTCGCCCTCGCGGTCAGGGTCAGGCGCCAGATACACTGCATCGGCCTTCGCCGCCAGCTTCTTCAGACGGTCGACGACCTTCTCCTTGCCAGGAGAGACGATCAGCGTCGGCTCGAAGGTTCTCTTCTTCAGCTCCACGCCAATGTCGTTTTTGGGCAGATCCATGATGTGGCCAATCGAGGCCTCCACCACGTAATCGCTGCCGAGATATTTTCCGATCGTCTTCGCCTTTGCCGGCGACTCTACGATCACGAGTGACTTAGCCATTCGTTCCCTTCATTCCCCAGAACGTCCGGACGAAACCGGAAGTTCCATTCCTCTTCTTCACTTGTCTTTGCGAAGATTCCCTTGCGAACCTAACACGGTTCTCCGGATACGTCATCCCTCACGATTCCCAACAGACGAAGGATCGTGCCAAAACGTTATCACTTCCAACTGGACCGACCAGAGCGCAACCTCTCCAGCGCCATCCTTCCAAATCTTTGGACCAGAGTTACTTAGCATCCAGTCAGCGATCGTTTTCCACCGATGGATATTCCTATCGCGCCGGAAGTCACATCGTTCGAATGTAATTCTTTCCCGGAAGCTGCTTCACACGTCCTGCCAGCTCCAGCTCGAACAACGCCGTAAATATCTCTGCGGACCCCAGCTCGCCCTCCAGACCTTCGATCAGTTCATCCAGCTGTGTCGTCTCGTCCTGCCTCAGCCTGTCGAGAACCAGCCGTTCATGTCCTGAGAGCCTCGTTTCGCTAAATAAAGATGCGGATGCGCCTTCTTTCGATTCATCCCCCGCCGTAACTCCCATCTCTTCTTCAAGTTGCAGCCGGATCTCCGAGCTCAGGTCCTCCCAGACGTCCTCCCAGGTCGCCGTCAGCTTCGCTCCCTGCTTGATCAGCGTGTTCGGCCCCCAGGCGTTCTTGTTGGTCACATTTCCCGGAACCGCATAGACATCGCGATTCTGCTCCATCGCCAGCCGCGCCGTAATCCTGGTCCCGCTGTGCTCCGCCGCCTCGATCACCAGCACCCCCACGCTCATCCCGCTCAGAATGCGGTTGCGGATCGGGAAGTTCTGCGGAGCCGGAAACGTCCCCAGCGGATACTCACTCATAATCGCTCCCCCGCTCTCGAGAATCTGTTCGGCCAGCCGCTTGTTTTCCTTCGGATAGATCACATCGATCCCCGTCCCCCACACCGCGACTGTCTTCCCGCGCGCCTCGAGCGCCCCCTTGTGAGCCGCCGTGTCCACACCGCGGGCCATCCCGCTTAATATAGTCAGCCTTCGCGCTGCCAGATCGCGCGACAGCATCTCGGCCATCCCCGTTCCATAAGGCGATGGATGCCGCGTCCCCACCACCGCAATCCCGGGCCGCGAGAGCAGTTGCACATCGCCACGAATCCACAGCACCGCCGGAGGATCATAGATCTCTTTCAGCCGCTCCGGATAGGCGTCGTCTGAAGGCGTCAGGATCATTCCTCCACTCTCGGTCACACGGCTCCATTCCTCCTCCGCCGCCAACCGCGCCTTCCCCTCGAAGACAAACTGCGCCGAATGAGCGGGCATTCCCAGACCCTCCAGCTCCGTCAGCGAAGCCTCAAAGAGCTGCTCCGGCCTTCCGAGCTGCTTCATCACCCTCCAGGTCCGCGTCGCCCCCATCGCCGGAGTCAGCAC
The DNA here is from genome assembly GCA_035316475.1 of Edaphobacter sp. Classification (GTDB taxonomy): domain Bacteria; phylum Acidobacteriota; class Terriglobia; order Terriglobales; family Acidobacteriaceae; genus Edaphobacter. Next base: position 4,898 of record DATHJA010000339.1, read on the forward strand.
CAGCGCAAGCCACGCCATCTGCGCCGCCGCCGTCCGTCCCTCGTTCGCCTTCTCTGCTTCCTGATGGCCCAACTTCAAACTCGCCCTCTCTCTTGCCTCTATGGCAGCGACCCAACCGCTATGCCTGCGACTCCACTGCCTGGATCAATGCCCGGATATACCCATAGCAAAACGCGAACGACTGCAATCCCTGCGGGTCGCTCTCCGCTACAGGAACATGGTCCGGCATCAGCATGTAAGGATATCCAACCTCCTTATACACCTGAATCGCCTTCCACATGTCCACATCGCCCTCATCCGGATACACCTCGACAAAGTCGTTTCTATGCCCACGGATATTCCTGAAGTGAACGTTGAAGATCTTCTTCCGCGCGCCGAAGTAGCGAATCACGTCATAGATCTCCCTTCCCGGATCGGCCAGCATCTCCGACACCGTCCCCTGGCAGAAGTTCAACCCGTGATACTCGCTCTCCTGAATCGAGACGAACCTCTTCAGCCCATCCACCGTTCCCAGTACGCGATCGACCCCCTGATAGCCCTCCGGAGGTACCCCCGGGTCCTGCGGATGACACGCCATGCGAATCTTGTATTCCTTCGCCACCGGAATCACCCGGTCGAGAAAGTACGTGATCCTCTCCCAGAACGCATCCGCATCCACCTGCCCCGCAATCGTCAGCGGAGTCTTCGGATGTGCCTCACTCAGCCTCCACTGGCTGTAGCTCGCATCGCCACGCCCCGGAGTCCTTCCCGTCCGCAGCACACCCAGGATGCTCATGTTGTACTTGATCGAAGGCAAACCCACCCGCGCACAGTTCCGAATCAACTCTTGAATCTGCTCGATGTCCCGATCCCTCTCCGGGCTCTTCGCCAGCATGATCGCCGGATGCTTTTCGCGATCGATGTAGCTCGACTCCAGAATCGGCGGCCCGACGCACACGATCTCAATCCCGTTCTTCTCCGCCAGCTCCCGCATCCGGCTCAACTCATCGACGGTCGAGGCAACTCGTCCACCCGAGGTCTCCGGATACCCGCAGATATGCCGCACCCCATACCGCGCCAGATACTTCAGATGAGCATCCGTTGTCGGCGCACTCTGACAACCGAGCTTCATCATCGCCTTCGCTGATGTCCTTGCTGAACCCTGCGCAGCGGCGGACACTCCTTCCGCTCCCGACCCCAGCACCAATGCCGTCGCGCTGGATGCGGAGAGAAACCTCCGGCGGTTCATAACTCACCTCGCAACTCTCTCTTCTCCATCGATCCCGCCAGCACAAACGAAGCCCCGCACATCGCCATCGCGACAAACGCGCTCGTCCACTCGCTTCCATCATGCCGGGCCCTCACAACCCGCGGCAGATGCAGCAGGATCGTCCACAGCAGAAACATCAGACCCAGCAGTCCCCCGGCAAACCCTGCCTGCACCCTCGTCATCAGGCTCACTGCCGCCAGCAAAAAGGCAATCCCCGTAACTTTCGCCAACAGCATGTGCCACGGAATCCACGCCGGAATCAGCGACGCCACGAACGCCGGATACATCAGGTGCTGCACCCCAAAGGCCACCAGCGAGACCGCAAACATCCAGCGCCCCAGCGCCGCCAGTCTTCTCTGCGAATCGCTGCCCTCGGGAACCATCCCCGGCAGCGTCCCCCCAATCACCAGCGCAGCTCCGGCCAACGCCACCAGCTCAAAGAGAGCTGTCCACGGCCGCGGATACCGCGGTGTCCTCAGAATCCACGGTAGGTAGATCACGAGTCCTCTTACAAAGGTCCCAAGTCCAAGCAGGTTCGCCGCCAGCCGTCCGTTCCATCCCTGAACCAGGCACACCGCAACCGCCATCATCCCCACGCCCACCAGCAGAGCCAGGCCACGCTCGCCCTGTGTCCACGGAGGACCGACTGACGGAATCGGAAGCCTGTTTCCACTCACCGACGACAGGCACTGCAGCCCAAAGACAAAGATCGCCACGGCGTACAAAAGGCGACCTACACGGATCAATCCATCCATCGCGTCAGCTCCTCACATACGCCATGAATCCTACAACCCTTGCCCATCTCTCCGGAGCAGAAACTTCACTGCTCCTCATCGCATCGCCTGCATTCAAGCTGCGAGCCCAGCCGCGACTCCCGCCCCTCTTCCGTCGTCACCCACTCGCGAACGGTCCATGGAGGATCGTGCCGCACATGCTGCCCATGCCCGCACTCCAGCTCCGCCACCCAGTGGCCTTCCTCGTCCTTATGGAAGCCGATGATCGCACGCCGCATCTTCTTCCTCCTCGCTGCATCTTCTACACTAGATCTTTGGGCACTTCACTCCATCCCGTTCGCGTAGCCGCCATCAGCTTCCTCAACCCGGCTCCCCTCATGTGGGACTTCGAGCATCCTCCTCTGGCCGCCGCCCTCGCCGAACACTACCAGCTCCACTACACGCTCCCCGCGCTCTGCGCCGACGAGCTCCTCGCCGGTCGCGCCGACCTCGGCCTCATCCCCATCGCCTCGCTCACCCCCGAGCTCGCCATCGTCCCCGGCTGCGCCATCGCTTCGCTCGATCGCGTGCGCTCCATTCAGCTCATCGTCAAACATCCACACACTCTCGAAACCGTCAGAACTGTAGCCGCCGACAACGCCTCCCGCAGCTCGCGCGCCTACGCCGAGATCCTCTTCCGCAACTTCCTCCACACCGAGCCCAGCTTCGTCACCGCGCCCGCCGATCCCGTCACCATGCTCCGGCACGCGGACGCCGCTCTGCTCATCGGCGATCCCGCGCTCCTCGCCCTCGAAGCCCGCCAGCAGATCGAAGAGGCCGTCGGCCCCTGCCAGTGGTTCGACCTGGCGTACGAATGGCGCACCCGCACCGGCCTCCCCTGGGTCGCTGCCGTCTGGGCCGTCCGCCCCGAATCGCTCGCGAAGAGCCACCTTACCTCGGATCAGCTCATCAGCCACCTCACCGCCTCTCGCGACCACGGCCTCGCCCACATCGACGACCTCGTTCGCGAATGGGCCCCACGCATCGGCATCCCTCCCGTAACCATTCAGCATTACCTGTCGGTTAACATCCACTACACCCTCACGCCAGAGTGCATCTGCACCATCGAGCTCTTCCGCCGCTACGCCGCCGAATCCGGAGTTCTACCCTCTCTCCCCGACCTGCGCTTCCTTTAAACCACGCACCAGCACAGTTTTTCTGCTTCCCACCGCGACTTGACGCCGTGACTACGCGTCATAAGCTGTATGACCAGCACGGCCACCACCTCCCTTGTGGCTGACTCCGCGGCAACCACCGCGCTCGAGATCTTCGCTCCTGCCTCGCATCGCTCTCCCCTGATGCACTTCCTCCTCGCCTTCGGCCCCTTCGGGCTCTTCCTGGTTTCCATCGTCGATTCATCGTTTATTCCGCTGCCCATCCCCGGCATCACCGACATCATGCTTGTCGTGATGGCTGCCCACCACATCAACTGGTTCCTGCTCGTCCTCCTGGCCTCCGCCGGATCGGTGATCGGAGGCTATCTCAGCTATCGCGTCGGACAGTCGGGAGGCATGGCCTTCCTGGAAAAACGCATTCCCCCGCGCATCTTCAAGCTGGTATGCGAGTGGATGGAGCGCCATGCCATCCTCGCCGTCGCGCTCCCGGCTCTTCTTCCGCCACCGATGCCTCTGTCTCCATTCGTTCTTGCCGCAGGTGCTCTCAGGATGTCGAAGCGCAAGTTCCTGACCGCCTTCACCATCAGCCGCACCGTACGCCATCTCATCGCCGTTGGGCTCGGTCTCTACTACGGCAGGCATATCCTCCGCCTCTGGAACCAGCTCTCGGAGAAGTACGCGACCACGCTCCTCGTCCTCACCTGGACCGTCATCCTTGTCAGCTGCATCGTCGCCTTCCGCCAGCTCTACAAGACCTCGCGAAGCGTCGTGGCTTCGCAGGGTCTTGCACCCGAGGGAAAGACGACCGCGTAGCCGAAGTGATTGCGGAGAGCTCGCCCTCAAGAACTATGCCAAATTATGCCGCGGCGACGCTCCTCTTCCTCGACGAAAACTTCCGTTTGTAATACGCCGTCGTCACAGCCACTGCAGGAACACCCACCATCGATGGCCACAGCCACAGATACCATGTGTTTCCCAACAGCTGTCCCAGAGTCACCACGCTGAACGCCGACCACGCCGCAATGTAGCTGCCGATGAAGTTCCCCAGATGCCCGTACCACCAGAACATCTTCTCCTTCGGCTTGTACACGAACGAGATCATCTGCCGCATCGCCGCACCGATTCCGATAAATCCAAAGATGATCCCCACTGTAGGAATCACCTCAATCGACGCCGGCCTGTACGCGCTGAGCCACACCAGCAGAGCGCTCGCAGCAAAGGTGACCACTCCGGCGATCCAGTCGATCGACTCTGCGCTTCCTCCCCGGGCCAGCTCCTTCAGCCGCAGAATGCGATATCCGGCAAACGCCAGATAAAAGCTGAAGACCGCCACCAGAGCCAGAAACCGTACCGGGAAGAAGAATGCCATCGGCACTGCTGTCGCCGCGACCGCTCCCATCGACCACAGATATACCTTTCCCCAGCGTTTATGCTGCTTTCCGCCTTTGGCCGTCGCCAGCGCCACCGGAGCCAATAGAAACGACATCGTTCCCGCGGCGATATGAATCGTCAGAAATGCCTTCACCCACAGTGGATCCAGTCCATGTCCGTGCATCGCATCCTCCTTGCATCTATCGCTTCAACTTCTCCGAAGCTCTTCGCCGTGCTGCCTTCCTTTGAGTCCCGCTCTCAATCGCATCCAACTCCTTCAACGTCTCTCTGCCCCACTTCACCATCGCCTCGCTGAAGTGACGTCCATAACTCACCGTCATCAGCCAGAACGGCGCCTGAGAGTCGTCGCTCCGCTCCCGCTCCAACTCCTTGCGGATGCCGCTGTAGAGTTTCAGCGCAGCCTCCTGCCCAGCGACAAACTCCGCTACATTCTCCCGGCTCACACGCACCGGAACATGCCTTCCGAAGAACAGCTTCAGCAGAAGGTCGTTCCTCGGCACAGTCGGCGCAGCCGGAATCATCAGCCACTCCCTCAGCCGCTCCCTCCCCTTCTCCGTCAGCGAGTACACATTCCTGTCCGGGCGCCCTTTCTGCCGCTCCGTCTTCTTTTCGACCATCCCCTCCGCCGTCAGTCGCTTCAGCGACGGATAGATCTGCCCGAAGCTCTCACTCCAGAAGTTCCCAATCGACTGCTCGATCACCGATCGAATCGTGTATCCGGACATTGGCGACATGCTCAGAATTCCCAGCAGAGCATCCGGCGTCGCCGTTCCCGTCCGTCCTCCAACCCGTTCCGTCTCTTTCTCACTCTTCATATCTGAAAGATATATATCTTCCAGATATTAGTACGCAAGACCACAGAACCCAGTTCCACAAAAATCTTCAGCACAACAAAAAGCGGCCCCCTTTGGGGACCGCTCGCACGCCGTATCTAGCTTGCCTTCAGAACTCCCAGCGCAGCAGCGTAGCGCCAACCGTAAACCCGGCTCCCACGCTTGCCAGAAGCACCAGATCGCCCTTCTTCAGCCTTCCTTCATCCAGCGCCGTCTGCATCGCCAGCGGAATCGTTCCCGCCGTCGTATTCCCGTAGCGGTCGATGTTGATTACCACGCGCTCCTCCGACAGCCCCAGCCGCTCCGCCGTCGAAAGAATAATCCGCCGGTTCGCCTGGTGCGGGATGAAGCAGGACAGCTCGCTCCCCGTTACCCCGTTACGGCTCAGCACCGTCTCCGCCGCCTCGGCCATCTTGCGCACCGCAAACTTGTACACCGCCTGCCCATCCTGGTGGACATAGTGCATCTTGTTCGCGACCGTCTCCGCCGTCGCCGGATGCAGGCTTCCGCCTCCCGGCATATTCAGCGCCACCGCACCCGCGCCATCGATCTCGTGCCAGTAGTCGATCATCCCGACCTCACTCTCCGCGCACGGCTCCAGCAGAACCGCACCGGCGCCGTCCCCGAAGATCACGCACGTCGCGCGATCCGTATAGTCGATGATCGAGCTCATCACATCGGCCCCGATCACCAGGACCTTCTTGTGCATGCCGCTCTCCACCAGCTTGGCTCCCACCTGCAGCGCATAGGGAAATCCCGAACATGCCGCCGACAGATCGAATCCCCAGGCTCCCTTGGCCCCCAGCTTGTCCTGCACCAGGCAGGCCGTCGCCGGAAACAGCATGTCCGGAGTCACTGTCGCAACAATGATGACCTCGACCTCGCTCGCATCGATACCCCGCTTCGCCAGGCAGCACTTCGCCGCCTCATAGGCCAGATCGCTCGTCGCCACACCCGCATCCACCATGTGCCGCTCGCGGATCCCCGTCCGCTCCACGATCCACCGGTCGTTGGTCTCCACCATCTTTTCCAGGTCCGCATTCGTCAGCAACCGGGGTGGAACATAGGCTCCTACAGAAGAGATCTTTGCCCGCACCTGGGCCCGCGGTTTCAACATCAGACTCAATCCTTCACCTCAATCTCTGTGGGTCGTACTGAACTGCGATTCAACGCAACGCAAACTATTGTCTCGAAGAAAGCACAGCCTGTCACTCAGGACGCGCCTCTCCGGCTGCAGGACGCATCGTCACCCTGCCCTCATCCAATGAAGAAGAAGAACAATTCCCCGGGGAGAGCTGACTGTTCGAATCTCTGCTCCATCTCTGCCAGCTCATGTCCACGAATCGCTTTTTTCCGGGTTAAAAAAATGTACCGGGCGACCTACTGCGCCCGTAATGACCCGTTACCGTTGCTTCCTTCCGGACCTGGCGGGGTTGGCGGGATTACGTCGCGTAGGACCCGGCACACGTCTCATTCTAGCATCCGGAACTCCACTCCCAAAACTCCCCTAAGCCATTCATTCCCAACCGCTCCCTCCACCTGATACCTTTCCTTCATGCG
>DATHJA010000340.1:0-18209 GCA_035316475.1 Edaphobacter sp.
AATGGCATCGTTATCGAGTACATCGGATACCGGCGCTTTCCCGACGCGGGCCAGGTCGAGGCCGAACGAATCGTCTTTGGCAAAAAACACGACGTCGTGCAGGTCTGGACAGGCGGCAACGGCTACGAGGTGACCTTCAAAGGCCGCATCACGCTTCCCGCCGACCAGGTGGAGGACTACTACCGGCGACAGCGTCACTCCGTCGAGAGCGTCGTACGCGACTGGATCAAGGCCCCCGGAGTAATGATTCTCGCCGAAGGCACAACGATGGTCGAGCGACGCGTAGCCGACAAGGTGACTGTTCTCAGCGCAAACAACGACGCCGTAACCCTGGAGCTGGACGCTACCACGCACCTGCCCCTGCGGCGAGCCTTCAAGTGGAGAAACGATACCTTCAAGGACTTCGATGAGGAGGCGGAGACCTATGATGATTACCACACCGTGCAGGGTCTCCCGACAGCCTATAACATCACCCGCTATCGCAATGGCGACATGGTCAGCCAGCGATTCCTGACCAAAGTAGCCTACAGCCAAGGACTGGCTGCCGATCTGTTCAATCCGGACAACTTACTGAAGAAAAAGTAGCGAAAACCCTTGAAGAATCCGGGGGCTTCGGCTGAAGCCCTGCCGCCGCGCGGTTTATACTCAGGGCTGCCATGATCGAATCGACTGAAAAAGCTGTAGTTGCTTCCCAGGACATCGAGACTCCGGAGGCCAAGCAGACAATGGACATCGTCGAAATCATGTCCATTCTGCCGCATCGCTATCCCTTCTTGCTCATCGACCGCGTGGTCGAGATCGAGCGGAAAAAGCGCATCGTCGCCATCAAGAACGTCACCTTCAACGAACCGCAGTTTCAGGGCCACTTCCCTGACTATCCCATCATGCCGGGCGTCCTGATGGTCGAGGCCATCGCACAGGCCGGTGGAACTCTGCTGCTGACCGAGATTCCCGACCGCGGCAACAAGCTGATGGTCTTCACCGGCATCGACTCCGCAAAATTCCGCCGCCCCGTCGTTCCGGGCGATCAAGTCCGGATCGAAGTGAAGGTGCTCAACTGGCGCACCAATGCAGTCAGGATGCAGGGCATCGCGACCGTCGAAGGCAAGGTCGTCTGCGAAGCCACGGTGATGTGCGCTCTTGTACCACGCATCTCCAAAGCCCCCGAGGCAAAGCCCGAGTGAGCGTTCACTCCACAGCCATCATCGCGAAAGGGGCGATAATCCCCGAGAGCTGCACCATCGGGCCCTATTGCACCATCGGAGCGAACGTCGTGCTCGGCGAGCGATGCGAACTGGTCTCCCACGTCGTCCTCGACGGTCACCTGACCATGGGCGACGACAACCGCGTCTTCTCTTTCGCCTGTCTCGGTATCGCGCCGCAGGACCTGAAGTACAAGGGCGAACCCACCAAGCTCGTCATGGGCGATAAGAACGACATTCGCGAGTACGTCACCATCTCGCGCGGAACCGCAGGCGGCGGCGGAGTGACCCGCATCGGCTCCGGCTGCCTCATCATGGCCTACACCCACATCGGCCACGACTCGGTCATCGGCAATGGCTGCATCCTGGCCAATGCGGCCACACTCGCCGGGCACGTCACCGTCGAAGACTACGCTACGGTAGGCGCGCTCAATCCCGTGCATCAGTTTTGCACCATCGGCAGGTACGCCTACGTCGGCGGCGGCACGACGATCACCCAGGACGTGCTTCCCTACTCGCTCACCAGCATCGAGCGCAACAACCGAGCCTACGGAATCAATAAGATCGGCCTCGAGCGCAAGGGCTTCACCGCCGAAGAGATCAAACAGCTCCGCGCCGCCTACAAGCTGCTGCAGAGCTCAAAGTTGAATACAGCCGATGCTCTCGTCGCCATCCGCGAAAAAGTTGCCTCAGGTGAGTTCGGTGAAAAAGTAGCCTATCTCGCCGACTTCATCGCCAAAAGCGAGCGCGGCATCATCAAGTAAGCTCCAATCTCTCTGGGATAGAATCGGCGGCATGCGTTCGCTCTCCATTGTTGGCTCCCTGATCCTCGCCCTCCCCTGGGCGGCATATGGACAAAGCGCATCTTCCTGGTCCACTGCTGATCCGGGATTTCGCACTGTACACATCACCTCCTCCCGGACCGGCCTATGGGTCTGCGGCGTAGGAGAAGGAATCGCCAACTCAGAAGATGGACAACACTGGCAGATAAAGCATCACGTCGATGGTGGCGCTCTCTTGCTCGGCATCGGTTTCACCTCCGACACCTTCGGGTACGCATTCGGCACCGGAGGCACCGTCGTAACCACAACCGATTCTGGAGCTACCTGGTCCTCGAAGAAATTCGGTACCGAGACCATATTGCAGGCGTCATTCGCTGACCCGACTCATGGAATCATTCGTACACGAACAACCCTGGCCTACCTGAATGGCGATGGAGTTCTGCATCCGGTTCAGGCCTCCGCCGATGTTCTTCAACATTTTCCTTACACGATGTCGTTGACCTCAATCACTCCCGAAAAAATAGGAATTCTGCTCTCGCAAGGACAAGCTTCGGAGGCCGGCTTCCTGACCACCGTCGACGGCGGAAAGACATGGAGCTTCTACGACCCTCCCAGCACCGGCATCGCCAGCTTCCTCGAAGTCGGCGGTAGCTACTGGGCCTCAGGACACGAGGTTGTCGACAAGGATAAGCCTGGCGGCGGTCATGGAGTCGCTCTCGCAATGAATTCCTCCGACGGACGAGAATGGCGCCACACGACCAACGACATTCATATGTGCCAGGCGCAGACTTGCGGCGTCTGCACAGCCTCGGGCTGTCTCGCCTCAGACTCTCTCGTCGTCAATTTCTACGGCGACAAAACTACCTACCTTCCCATTCCCAAAGGTGCTCTCACCTCGAAATGGGCCTCCGTAGGTCTTCACGTTTGCTCCATCGGCACGGTTCTTTCCTGTACGACCGCTTCGGACATAAAAGATCTGTCCGCTGCGGGCGGCCCTCTACCTGCCGAACAGATACCGCCGCCCCTGAACGCAAAACCCTCTCCGCCCAGCGTGTTGACGTGTGTGCTCTGCAGCATCAATCCAATCTTTGTCGACGACAAGCTCGAGGGACGGATCTCCGTCCCCATCAGCTTCACCGTCGCCACCGATGGGACCGTTGAATCCGTTGACGTCAAGGACATCTCTTCTCCGGGACTCGAAAAGAAAATTCACGATCAGATCGCACAGTGGTTATTTGAGCCTCCGGTACAAAACGGCAAACCCCTCCGCATCTCAACCAATTCAACCCTCAACATCACGGTGATGCGATCACAATGACCCGCTCCTCCAGACTCGGCCTGATCGCAGGCAATGGCCGCTTCCCTTTCCTCCTCCTCGATGCCGCGCGCGCCCATGGACTGACCGTGGTGGTCGCTGCGATCAAGGAAGAGACCGATCCTGCCATCGACATGCGCGCCGTCGCTGACCCAAATGTCCGCGTCCACTGGCTCTCGCTCGGCGAGCTCTCGCGGCTCATCGAGACCTTTCACGCCGAAGGCGTAAGCCGAGCCGTCATGGCAGGCCAGGTCAAGCACAAGCAGATCTTCTCCAGCATCCGCCCGGACTGGCGACTTGCCAAGCTTCTGCTCAACCTGCGCACCCGCTCCACGGATGTTCTGCTGGGCGCAGTAGCTAAGGTTCTGGGCGATGAAGGAATCGAGCTGATCTCCTCGACGCAGTTCTTGGAGCCGCTGCTCGCCAAACCCGGCGTGCTCACCCGCCGCGCTCCCGATGAGCAGGAACTGAAGGACATCATCTACGGCCGCACCGTCGCTCGCGCCATCGCAGGCTACGACCTCGGTCAAACGGTCGTGGTAGCAGCGCAGGCCTGCGTAGCCGTTGAGGCGATGGAAGGAACCGACGCCACCATCGAGCGCGCAGGAGCCCTCTTCCGCACCCTCGACGCCGAAGACGGCACCCGCGACAACGGCACCACAACCACCACTCTGCGCCGCGCCCTCACCATCGTCAAGGTTGCCAAACCCAATCAGGACATGCGCTTCGATGTCCCGGTCGTCGGCGTCCCCACCATCAGCACCATGCAGCGTGCCGGAGCCACATGCCTCTCTCTTGAGGCCGGAAGAACACTGATGTTCGATCCCGCCGCGATCATCGAAGCGGCCGACAGAGCCGGAATCGCCATCCTTGCCGAATAGACGTGCCGCCTCTCATGCGGTCAAATGTCTCCACGGAGTAAAATCTACGATGCGCGGATCGTCCGCGCGCGTCTTAGCGGACTGATATCCGTCTATTCATGGATGTTCTACAAAAGGGGAACGATGATGCGCAAAGGATTGTGGATCGCAGTGGTTGTCGGTGTCGTTGCGACGTTTGGATTTGGCGTCAGGGCTCGCGCTGCAGCAGATGCAGTGCAGGCAGGCTCAACCGCGCCGAACTTTACCCTGCCCTCGCAGGAAGACAAGCCGGTGAGTCTGACTGACTACAAAGGCAAGTGGGTCGTCCTCTACTTCTACCCGAAGGACCAGACGACCGGCTGCACCATCGAGGCGCACAACTTCCAGCGCGACATGGCCAAATATGACGCGGCCAATGCCGTTGTTCTGGGCGTCAGCCTCGATACCGTCGAAGGTCACAAGGCGTGGTGCGCGAAGGATACCTTCAGCTTCAAGCTGCTTGCCGATCCCGACCACAAGGTCGTCGATGAGTACGGTGTCCCCGTCATGGCCCACGGCGATATGAAGTTCGCCAGCCGCCAGACCTTCCTCATCTCTCCCAAGGGCAAGGTCGTCAAGGTCTGGCCGAAGGTCGAGGTGCAGAAACACAGCGAAGAGGTCCTGGCCGAGATCGCAGCCAACAAGAAGTAGGCCTTTCAAGCAGGAAAATAAGTCCTGCAGACGCAAAAAGGCCCGGGCGCTCACGGGGAGCAGACCGGGCCTTTTTGCTTGCCTTAAAGGTGGATCGTGCTTACTTCTTCTTAGCTGCCGTCTTCTTGGTGGCCTTCTTGGCTGCCTTCTTTGCAGGAGCCTTCTTCACAGCCTTCTTAGCCGCCTTCTTTGCGGGAGCCTTCTTCACTGCTTTCTTCGTTGCTTTCTTAGCTGCTTTCTTCGTTGCCAAGGTAGTACCTCTCTTCTTAGATTTTTTGCTACTCGCCGGGACCGTACTACGGGTCGCCTTTTTCGAGGCGACCTTACCGCCGCGCTGAGTCCCAGCCTTCTTCGCGGCAGATTTCGATTTCGAAGGAACGGATTTCTTTACACCCTTTTTGACTGCCTTCTTCGCAGCCACCTTCTTCGTTGAACTTTTCTTGGCGACAGTCTTCTTCGCCGACTTCTTAGGAGCAGCTTTCTTAGCCGCACTCTTCACCGGAGCCTGCTTCACCGGAGTCACTGCAGCCTTCTTCACAGGAGCCTTCTTGGCCGCCTTCTTTGCGGGAGCCTTCTTCACCTTGGATGCAGCAGGCTCGCTCCTCGGAACCACCGACTCTCGCGTAGCGGGCGTATAAGGCTCCGAGCTGATCGGCGGTGCGGCAAAGACTCTCGCATCCTCCGCGCGATCACCCTCTGTCTCTTCCCGATCGAGATCATCGTCGTCGTCCGAAGAGATCAGAACCTCCTCTTCTTCTTCATCCTCCTGAAACCGGCGGCCCAGATCATCGTCGTCTTCAAATTCGTTATCGCCCGCGGCGGCTGCTTGGAACTTGATCGTCTCGTCTTCGAACATCATGATCGCTTATCCTCTGGCTGCTTTGACTTCTTGCTTCGATCCAACTACACCGTTTGAAATCTCTTCATCCCGTCCAATGCGGATCGAATCATTTCTTCAATCCTGGCACGAGATTCTAGCAACAGGATGCCTCTGCGCGCCAGCAATGGCAAGCAATCTTTTTCATAGGGAAGCTTATCGTGTAGCTTTCGCTTTCGATTTGGGAGTGGATTTCGGCTTCGCGTTCGACTGCTTCGAAGTGCTTCCACTCGTCTTTCGCGAAGAGGTCGATGCAACATTCCGCTTGCCACGCGCGCTTTTCACGCGTGCGCGTGTTCGCGGCGCAAGTCTTACCGGCTCGGCAACCAGCAGCGTGCGACCCGTCTTTACTGAATTGGATGAGAGATGATTCCAGCGGCGAAGATCTTCCACCGAGACTCCGAAACGGTCCGCCACGGTGATGAGAGTATCGCCCTGCCGCAGCTTGTAGTGCTGCGCGTGCGAAGCCGCCGCGGCAGTTACAGGCACCACAAGCTCGTCTCCCTCGTCGAGGGAATCCCCCTTCGCAATATCATTGGCCTCGGCAATATCCGCCGAGCGAGCATGCAATAACGTCGCAATCGATTCAAGCGACTCTCCAGCTCTCACCACATGAAAGCGCCAGCTCGAACGCTTATCTAGGGGAATCTCTTTCACACGCGTCTGAAACGCATTGAGCGTTCCCGTCGGAATATGGAGATCGAAGGACGTATCCTGCGGCGTGCTCATGCGCAACAAACTCGGATTCAGGGCAACGATCTCCTGCAGCGATGCGTTGGTCAGGTCGGCCACCAGAGGAAGATCGATCGAATAATCGACCGTCACCGTGTCCGAGATCACAGGAGAATCTGGGTTCAGCTTGTCCAGGCCATACTTCTCCGGGTTCTTCGCCATGATGATCGCAGCGATAATGCCCGGCACATAGTTCTTCGTCTCTCCCGGCAGCACTCCTCTGCGGTACAGTTCCCAGAAATCGGCATAGCCTGTCTTCATGACGGCGCGCTGCACATATCCTGGACCCCAGTCGTAAGCGGCCATCGCCAGATACCAGTCGCCGAACTGGTTATAAAGCGATTTGATATATCGGGCATAGGCGCGTGATGACTTCTCCGGATCGAAACGCTCATCGACCCACCCATTGCGCGCGAGTCCGTAGGCGCCAGCGAATGGCATGAACTGCCACATGCCTCCCGCGCCCGAACGCGCATTAAGAGCCTGCGGCTGAAAGCCGGACTCGGCGACGGCGAGATAGATGAGGTCCTGTGGGACACCTTCTTCGCGCAGGATCCTCTGGATCATGTCCTTGTATTTGCCAGCTCGCTCAATCGAGCGCAAGAGATGTGCATGGCCAGCCTGCGAGTTGGCGAAGTAACTGATAAAGCCGGCGACGTAGTCATTGACCACAAGCGGGAAGTCGGATTGCGTAGTCTTCAACTCCGCGGTGAGCTGCGCGTTCAGCGCGGCGTCAGGCTTGAAGGTCACCTCGTTGGCCGCATCAAGCGGAGCCTCCTCGATAGCGGGCGAAAGTCCATTGCCTTGTTTGAGGGCGGCAATCTCGAGTGAATTGACTGCATCCAGCAGGTGTTCGAACTCATCGCTCAGTTGTGGATCACCCTTGAGATCCAACCCGCTGGTCAGCATCTGATCGACCGCCGAATCGAAGTCGGCGCGCGCCGCTTCAAGGTGTCCAGCGCGATAGTTGTTCACGCCGCTCTGGTACGTCTGCTCCACTCGGGCAATCAACTGCTGCGCCTTGTAAGCCTTCGCAGAGTCCTCAACCGTCTGCGCCGTCGTATGGGCGGCCGGCGTGCTCGCCCCTGTTGCTGGAGCAGCAGCCGCCACCGACGGAGCCGTAGCCTGCACGGGAACCTTGCCCGGCGCGCCCGCCTGGCTCGTCTGATCCTGCGGACATCCCGCAAGCAGAAGCAGTGGGGCACACGCCGCCATCAGCGCCCATCGTCGCACCAGATTGTTTTCCTTGAAGCGATGCATTCGTTCCTGCTCATTGTATGACGGCGAAGAGCCGGAAACCTCAGCAGACTTTTCTATCTGCGCCCAACAGGCCCCGGAATCCGGTCGCATGCACTGTTATCATCGATAGAGCGGTTTCCTGAAGGTGTAAGTGAGTCACGGTCGTTGACGCCGTTTTCTATCAAGAAAATTGGCACTCTTCTACTCTTTCCGTTCAATCGCATCAGGAAAACTGCTCTAGATTGAGGCATTGCGTCACACCGTATGGATCCCAGTCACATCCGAAACTTCGCGATCATCGCGCATATCGACCATGGCAAATCCACCCTGTCGGATCGGCTGTTAGAGCTGACCGGCTCGCTGACCTCACGCGAGATGCAGGCACAGGTGCTCGACGCCATGGACCTCGAGCGCGAGCGCGGAATCACCATCAAGGCCCACACCGTCCGCATGATGTACAAGGCAAAGGACGGCGACACCTATCAGCTCAACCTGATCGATACTCCCGGCCACGTTGATTTCAGCTACGAGGTCTCTCGTTCGCTGGCTTCCTGTGAGGGAGCCCTCCTCGTCGTCGACGCCTCCCAGGGAGTCGAGGCCCAGACCCTCGCCAATGCCTATCTCGCCATCTCCAACGGCCTTGAGATCATCCCCATCATCAACAAGATCGATCTCCCCTCAGCCGACATCGACCGCACCAAAGAAATGATCGAAAAGTCCGTCGGCCTTCCTGCCGGCGATGCGATTCCCGTCTCCGCAAAGACCGGTCAGAACGTCGAAGAGATCCTCGAAGCCGTCGTCCATCTGCTTCCACCGCCAGCGGGAGACGCCGATGCCCCTCTTCAGGCGCTCATCTTCGACTCCTGGTTCGATCCCTATCGTGGCGTCGTCGTGCTGGCCCGCGTTATCAACGGACGCATGCGCAAGGGCCAGAAGATCAAGCTCATGTCGAACGGCAGGGTCTTCGACATCGAGAGCATGGGGGTGATGACCCCCAAACCCGTCGAGCTCACCGAGCTCTCCGCCGGCGAGGTCGGCTTCTTCGTCGCCACCATCAAAAACGTAGCCGACACCAAGGTCGGAGACACCATCACCGATGTCGAGCGGCCCTGCAATGCCGCGCTGCCGGGCTTCGAAGACATCAAAAGCATGGTCTTCGCCGGCCTCTATACCGTCGATTCGCACGAACACAGCCTGCTCCGCGACGCGCTCGAGAAGCTTCGCCTCAACGACAGCTCTTTCAACTTCGAGCCCGAGTCCTCCGTCGCCCTCGGCTTCGGCTTCCGCTGCGGCTTCCTCGGCCTGCTGCACCTCGAGATCATCCAGGAGCGCCTCGAGCGCGAGTACAACCTCGACCTCATCATCACTGCGCCCGGCGTGCGTTACAAGATCACCCTCACCGACGGCTCCGTCGTCGAAGTCGACAATCCCTCCCGCTGGCCCGACCCCAGCGAGATCGAGCAGATCGAAGAGCCCGTCATCATCGCCAAGATCCTCACCAACGAGGAGTACGTCGGCGGCATCCTCAAGCTCGTCGAAGACAAACGCGGCCGCCAGCAGAACTTCGAGTACGTCTCCGAGACCCGCGTCATGCTCACCTACGAGCTTCCACTCAACGAGATCGTCCTCGACTTCTACGACCGCCTCAAATCCGTCTCGCGCGGATATGCCTCGCTCGACTACACCCTCTCCGGGACCTGGATCTCTCCCATGGTCAAGATGGACATCCTCGTCTCCGGCGAGCCCGTCGACGCGCTCTCCATCATCGTCCACCGCGACTTCGCCTACGATCGCGGCAAGGCGCTGGTCGAAAAGATGCGGGAGCTCATCCCGCGCCAGATGTTCGAGGTCGCCATCCAGGCAGCCATCGGCTCGAAGGTCATCGCCCGGTCCACCGTCACGGCCATTCGCAAAAACGTCATCGCCAAGTGTTACGGCGGTGACATCAGCCGAAAACGGAAGCTGCTCGAGAAACAGAAGGAAGGCAAGAAACGCATGAAGCGGATAGGAAAGGTTGATATCCCGCAAGAAGCGTTTTTAGCAGTTCTCAAGGTCGGCGAAGAGTGAGTTTGACTATGCAAACTTTTGCGTAAACCCTCCTCCTTCTGAAGATGCAGCCATTATCAGTAACAGTCTGGTAACTTTCGTCTGTGGAAACCAACGATCCCGTTTTTCTTTTGAACTTTTCCCGAAGCTGCATTTCTGCCTGATTCACCTGCCTATCTGTAAGTGGGCGCATAAGCTGAGTTTGCAGATTTCATTTACGAAAACCGCCTATACGGAATAGCTCTTTTTCTCCTCGTTTTCTTTCTGGCACTCTTCAAGGAATGCACAGCATTTCCACAAAATTGCCGGCTGTGAAAAAAGATTCTTAAAAAGCTTATGGGAGACCGTTTCGGTCTCCCATAAGTGCAGAAATGAAGTCTGTTATCGGGTGGTCGAAGGCCGCGGAGTCGTGGGGGTCGTGCTCCGGGGACGCGCACCCGGCGCTCCAGCGGAAGGAGCCGACGGAGGAGGCGCCGCTACTCCGGAGGAGGTGTTGTAGGCCTCCACAACGGCCATCGTAATGTCGATGTTCGGATTCTGGCTCGCCCACATCACATTGCTGTTCTGCTGGTTGCTCACATCGAGCAGAAGGGTATAGCCGTTCTGGGCAACATAGCTCTGCACCGTCGCGGAGACCTTGCGCGCCACCTTCCCATAAGCCTCTTGCAGATCGGCCTGGTAGGCATTATTGGCGTCTTCTGCCTCGCGGTTGAGTTCCTTTTCCTTGGTGTCGATATTCT
Organism: Edaphobacter sp.; assembly: GCA_035316475.1. Classification (GTDB taxonomy): domain Bacteria; phylum Acidobacteriota; class Terriglobia; order Terriglobales; family Acidobacteriaceae; genus Edaphobacter. The sequence goes on from DATHJA010000340.1 coordinate 10,484, forward strand.
TCAGACGAGTTGCACGCTCCTCGTCGCTGAGGGTCGCCGGAGCACTTTGAACCTGCTTCTTGAGCGAATCCACCTCTTTGCCCAGAGTGTCGATCTGCGCCTTCTTGGGCTCGTACTTCTTCTGAACGTCCTGGACAGCCTTCTGTCCTTCATTTGTGGCAAACACGGCCTGTTCAAAGGCGATCAGAGCAATCTTGGCGGGAATAGCTTGCGGAGGAGGGGGCGGCGTGCGCTGCTGCGATGCCGCCGCAGGCGCGGGAGTGGTGGGGGCCGGAGTTGCAGCCGTCTGCGCCAGTGCAGCGGAGGTCGACAGTCCCGCACCAAGGGCGGAGACGAGAACGAGGTTACGATTCATGCGGTGTTGGAACTCCTTCGGGGTCGTTCAAAATGATCCGGCTTCTTGCGAAATGCCTTCTGCGTGGATATGGAATCGGAAAAATGTGGTGTGTTACTTGGACGGCCGGGGCCTGGTTGCGGGAGCCGTCGTCGAAGGACGCGTTGCGGAAGGTGCCGATGGGGTAGGAGCGGCCACTCCGGATTGCGCGTTGTAAGCATCCACAATCGCCTTCGAGATATCGGTGCCGGGAGCCCACATCAGGGTAAGCCCTCCCCCCTGCTGCCCATTGTTATCCAGCAGCATAGTGTAGCCATTCTGCTGCACATACTTCATGACCACGGGGCCAAGCTTCTGTGCAACCTTTCCAACCGTCTCCTGCACGTCCGCGTTGTAGGCGTTGGTGGCGTCTTCGCCATCGCGCTGGTACTGCTTCTGCTTCACGTCGATGGCGCGAGCTCGTGCCGCGCGATCGTCCTCCGGCATCGTGGCCGGAGCAGCCTGTAGTTGCTTCTGCAGCGTGTCAATCTCAGCCGCCAGAGCATCCAGTTGCGTCTTCCTCGGCTGGTACTTGGTCTGAAGCTCCTGCAGGGCGCGCTGGCCTTCGTTCGTCGCTGCAGCAGTCTCTTCGTATTCGATAATGGCGATCTTGGCCGGAACTGCCTGGGGTAGGGCCGGTGCATTCGCAGCAGGCGCAGTAGCGGCCGGTGCGGAAGCCGCTGGCGCCGATGCACCAGGAACCTGCGCCGGACTGACGGCAGCCGTAAAGACCGCAGCTAGGGCGGAGGCAAAAGCAAGGTTGCGATTCATGCGGTGTTTGGTACTCCTTCGGGAACCCTCGAGAAATCATCCGGCCGTAGGTGCAGAGTCGCATCCTTCCGAGCCAATGGCACTGCATCCGCTCGATGATACGCGCTGCTCAAACGCATCACCTGTACCTCGACCATCCGGCGCCTGAGCACCGGCAGGGAGCGAGAGGGCTGCCAGAACAGGTCGATTATAGGACCGCCCTTGTGACGGGTCAAACGAAAGTGCGGTAAAACCAGGAATCCAGAAATCTGGAGAACTCCACCGCAATTGCATTGTTTTCGGGACAAACCAGCGCCTGGGAACAGGCAAGTAGCAATAAAACCTGACTTTATTTTGGCAGGACAATTGCTCTGACTATAAATGTGTCCGTCCGAAACCCTTTCAGGCGCAGGGGGCGTATACACAAGCCGCGGTTTGCACAAGAGTCATTCCCACGTTGGCATGACCGGCAACCGGCAGGCTGGACTCCCGAACGAGTCCTTTCTTGGAGGCCAGTGACTGGCCATCTGGAGAAGCCGCTTCCATGAAGCGGCTTCTCCATTTTCTCAAGGAGCCCATCCTCCACGGATGGACGTGGAGGATGTCCTGGTGTAAAATTCAGTTGTATCCACAGAGGGTGCTTGCAAAACACGAGGTTTTGCGCGTACCCTGTGTCTGCCTCGATAAACTGGCCGTGGGTTCCTGTGCGGACCGACGAAACAGTTTAGGTGATGGAGGCATTTGGTGCACCGGCGGTGCCGGGCACGCTTCTTAGGATGAAAGGGTGAAAGGAACAGCCGATTGAGGCGTTCCGTTCCGTCTTGAGCTGGCACGTTAGCTGGCCGGCGGTATGTAGCGGCAGTACGACGTCCCGTTTTTTTGAGTACAAATTGAGACCGTTCCCTCCGACGCTGCAATACGGGTTTGATCCCTGCCTCGTCCTCGTGACGAAGCAGGAGGACTCCGTTGTCGTGGGAGTGAATCGCTAATTGCGCTTAGGCGCAACAGGAAGTGGAAGCATGACTTCAGAGCAAGATGTGCCCGAGGTGCAGCCGCACCAGGGTTCCTCAGCGGCTCCCGGCCAGGACGGGGAATCGCAGTATACCGCTGGGCAGATCGCCCACGGCATGGGTCAGTCCAAGAGCAGCCGGCGGCGGCGGCGCAAACGCAAAAATAAGATGGAGACCTCTCCCGTGCAAACCGTCGGTGAACAGGGCGGGCAGATTCCCGCCGTACAGGCTTCGGCCCAGCCTCAGCAAGCACCCGGTCAACCGTTTCAAAACGGAGGCCAAGGTGGCCAACAAGGTTCCGCATCCGGTAAACGGTGGAAGAAGAAGTTCCGCGACCGGCAGCGCGGCTCCCAGAACCCGGGCAATGGAGCCGACTTCAACGGCAATGGGCCCTCTCGAGATACACATCAGCCCGGCAACAATACCTACAAGCGCTCCAAGGGGGGCAAGCAGCAGCGTGGTCCTCGTAGCTTCGTAGGCCCAATGGATCACAGCTATCGCGAGGTCAACGGCAACTTTGCCGACGGTCCGCCTTCGACCATCGAAACCGGAAACTTCCGGCGCTCGAATGGCAATGGAAGCCGTTACGTGAGCGACTCGCAGCCGATCGACTACTCTCAGGGCAGGTCCATCCCCATCCCTGAGGATGCGCCGACGAAGATCTTCTTCTTCATCGAAGACCTCTTCTTCCTCGCCAAGATCCAGGAGACCTCGCGAAAGCTCGGCGTCAAGGTCGCCTTCGTCAAGAACGACAAGGAAGTGATCGCGCAGCTTACCGGTGGCACCGAAGAGGAGCGCCCAGGACTGATTGTCTTCGATCTCAACAACACGAATGCGAAGCCTCTCACCCTGATTCCCAAGCTGAAGGCGAAACTCAAGCGCGGAACCTCAATCATCGGGTTCCTCTCGCACCTCCAGGGCGACCTCAAGGCCAAGGCCGTCGAAGCCGGATGCGATACCGTGATGCCGCGCTCGGCCTTCTCGCAGAACCTGCCGAATCTGCTTCGGCGCTATGGGACCGTCGAAGACGACGACAACAACTACAACCAGTAGTTGCTGCTACCTCCCCGGCGAGCTTGCTCGCTGGGTGAGGAGGAACCCTCGCATCTCTCTCGAACCGCCACTGAGATCTCGCGATTGAGAGACGACCATCTCTAAGATGGTCGCTTCTAGCCTGGAGGCCAGTCCATGTGGCGTCCACCAAGCAGGTGGAGATGGAGATGCTGGACGGTCTGTCCCCCGTCTTCTCCGGTGTTGACGACCACTCTGTATCCCTTATTGAGCCTTTGCGCCCGCGCAAGGTCGGCTGCTGTGGCCATCAGATGGCCCAGCAACGGCTTGTGCTCAGCCAGTACCTTGGCTTGCGATGCAATGTGCTCCTTCGGAATAACCAGCAAGTGGGTGGGAGCCTGGGGTTTGATGTCGGGGAATGCAATGCAGAACTCATCTTCAAAGATCCGATTGGCAGGAATCTCTCCGGCTAGAATTTTGCAGAACAGGCAGTCTGTAATCATTGTTCATCTCATCTCTACTTGTCTTAGATGAAAAATCTACACCTATTTAACGAAGTACTTCGGATGCTGCCCCGCAATCCACGGGTTGTACTTTGCGGCGAAGGCCGCCCGGCTCGCCACCGAAGGGTGACTGAAGGTCCAGAACTCCACAAGGGGATTCGGGTTCGGATCGGTCAATGACATCTCCCCGAGTAGTTGAAAACTTTGTTGCGCAACTTTTTGCGGGTCATCGACGATCCCGTGAATTGCCTCTTGCCCATAAACATCGGCCTCGTGTTCATGCATTCTGCTGTAGCCGTTCACTATGGGCTCGCTGACGAAGGAAAGCACGGAGAGCACCAGCAGCAACACGACCAGCGCGCCCCAATCGTCCTGAGACGAAATCCTCCATCCCGCTCCGAACCGCGCGATCAGCCAGCGCACGCCACGATAACCAATGTAGAACTCCACCAGCAACAGAACCGCCATAAAAACCAGCGTTGCCGGAATATGTTTCAGCACGTAATGCCCCATCTCATGGCCGAAGATGAAGCTGATCTCGTCCGGCGTAGCCTTTGCGATCGAGTTGTCCCACACCACCACCCGCTTCGAGGCCCCATACCCCGTCACGTACGCGTTCAGGGTCGTGACCTTCTCGCTCGCCTTCATCAGGAACATCCGCTCCGGTGGAATCTCGATCCCGCCCCGAGTCACAACCTTCTCCAGCCGCTCGACCAGGGCCGGGTTGGTCTTCCCCAAAGGCTCGAATTTATTGAACAGAGGATCGATAAGCACAGGGGAGACGAAGACCGCGATCAGAACAAAAATCATCGCCGGAATCCAGAACCAGAACCACCACCGGTTCGGTGATCCGCGAATGACCCGGAACAGAAGCATGACCAGCAGGCCGCCAAAGAGAAAGGTAAGCAGAAAACTCTTTACCACGTCCTCTGCCCAGCTTCCCCATCCCTGCACCGACTGCCCGTAGACCCGCGCCGCATGCTGACCATAAACATCCAGCGGCAGGTCCAGCACTGTAGTCACGGCTAGCAGAAGAAAGGTAAACCCGAACCCCTGCACCCACCGATTTCCGCTCAGACGGACGACCGCATCGCGCATCCTGGCCGTGACGCCCAGCGCCAGCAGAAGCACCAGCTGCACGATTCCCCAGCCGCTCCCGGCAAAATTCAGCAGAACGCGGATGCGCGAATAGGTGATCGCCCGCGCCAGCTTCTCAGGCGGAAGAGAGTAAGCGGGTCGCTCCTGTGTATTTGAGGAAGAAGCACGATCCTGCGTCGACTGCGGAACTGGCTGCCCGGAGGGCTGGGCCAGGATCGTGATCGGCAGAGCTGCGAAACAAAACCAGAGCAGGAATAAGACAAGGGGCCGGAGACGCATACGAGGTTTCTGCTCCTGAGTTGAGTCAGTTTGCCTGATCACAGGCAGTTCCCGCAATCACATTCCCTTTTAAAGGGAAGCGAGGATCTGCTTATGGCTCAACCTTTCTCCATCAGGCAAGAGCGCCCGTGCACGACGCCTGCAGAAACATCGCGTTGCTGATGTCCGTCGGGGCGCCCTGCTGATCCAGCAGACGGTACGTGAACCCATACTTGCGGAGCGCATCCGGGATAAGCGAAAGATCGCCGACAAACTGCGGATGCAGCTCCATGCAGATCGTATCCACGCAGGCCAGCCACTCCGGCTCGAGGAACAGCTCCTTCTCAAACCCCTCGATATCGATCTTCGCCAGTTGAAAGCGATGGATCTTCTGCTCCCTCATGATCGTCGGAATCGAGACGTTGTGCTCCGGATCCTCGCTCTCCGCCGTCGGATTGGTGAGAAACCGGTGATACCTGGGCGCGCGCTCCGGAGCGATCTTATTCGCCTCCAGAAGAAGATGGAGCACGGGGACATAGCTTGAAATCGGCTCCACCCCCACCGCAACCTCGGTGCCAAGATGGGTCAGCGCAAGAATCGAGAACATGCCACGGTTGGCTCCCGCATCCAGTACAGCCTGCACCGGGCGCTGCATCTTCAGCCGGTCCAGATAACAGTTCCGGGCATAGATCTCGCGCAGGTTCCCGAAGGTCGGATTATCGCCCTTCCCCTCCAGCAGTCGATCGATATCCCGGATAGGAAGCGCAATGACGGAGCCGTCGAACTTCACCGTCACATTTCGCCGCATCGCCGCATCCAGCTCGGTAAGCTTTCGCGTTCGCAGAATTCCGGGAGCATGCGCCACCGTGGCCACCCCCAGGGCAAACATATCCCCTGGACTCAGTACACGCCCTAGAGCCGCATACTCCGATACGATCCGCCGTACAACGCTGGCCATAAAACACCTCGCAAAACGAGTTCAACGAGCGAACGTGACAAAAGTCGGGCGCAGCCAGCTTATCCCGCAAATACCTCATACATCAATCCGTAATAATTCCGCACCTCCGGGCTAAATCCCTGCTCTTCCACGTTTCCCGGCGCGCCCGCTCCTCCCAAGCTCCAGAATCCATGCCCCTTCCCCCATCCACTTCCGATACACTCTGCTTCAGTTGTCTTTTCCCGAACATGAAGTCGAGCCCGCTCCAATGACAAGATTTAACGCAGCATTCTTCAGCGGCCTCGCCGCTCTTTCCCTGGTCCTCTCTGCGCCGACGCTTCACGCCGATGATGCCGCCTCTCCCCGGCAGCAGGCCAACACCCTCCTGCTCGACGCCATGAGCACCGAGCTCCACCGCGCCATGGGCTCCCTCGGAAGCTCCGGAGCCGACGCCGCAAAACAGCCCAAGCCTTACTTCCTCAGCTACGCCGTCAGCGACTCCGACAGCTTCAACATGTCCGCGCAGTTCGGAGCCATCACGCTCTCCCGTCAGAGCCGACGCCGCTCCGCCGACGTCCAGCTCCGCATCGGAACTCCCGAGCAAGACAACACCCACGGAGATCATCGCCCCAGCGCGCTAATGACGATTCCCCTGCCCCTCTCCGATGATCGCGCCGCCATCGAGCGCAGCCTCTGGTTCGCCACCAATCGCGGCTATGCTCGCGCGCTCGACAGCTACCTGAAGGTGCAAACCGAGCAGCAGGTGCGCGCCAAAGAAGAGGACAGCTCCGCCGACTTCTCCACCGAAAAGCCCGCTACCGCCACCCTTCCCGCCTCCTCTCCACTCTCCGTCAACTCCGTCGCCTGGGAAAAGCGCCTCCGCGAGCTCTCCGGAACTTTCCGCGAGTACCCCGAGATCTTCTTCGATAACGTCATCGTGCAGGCCACTACCGAGACCGCCTACTTCGTCTCCTCCGAAGGCACCCGCGTCGCCACTCCCAACCAGGTCGCCCGCCTCGTCATCGTCGCCCGGACCCGCGCCGCCGACGGCATGGACATGTTTCGCGCCGAGACCTTCGAGTCCGACTCGCTCGCCCACCTCCCCGACCAGAAGGAGCTCCTCGAGAAGGCCACCGCCATGGCAAAGAACCTCGTAGCCCTGCGCACCGCGCCCGTCACCGAGCCCTACAACGGTCCCGCCATCCTCAGCGGACGCGCCTCCGCCGTCTTCTTCCACGAAGTGCTCGGCCACCGGCTCGAAGGCCAGCGCCAGCGCGGCGACAACGAGGGACAGACCTTCACCAAGCTCCTCGACAAGCAGATCCTCCCCACCTTCATGAGCGTCACCGACGACCCCACTCTGAAGACCTTCCACGGCGAGTCCCTCAGCGGCCACTACAACTACGATGACGAGGGCCAGCCAGCCCGCCGCGTCGATCTCATCCAGAACGGCATCCTCAAGACCTTTCTGATGTCCCGGCTTCCCATCGCCAGCTTCTCCCAGTCCAACGGCCACGGCCGCGCCGAGGTCGGACGCATGCCCACCGGCCGCCAGGGCAACCTCATCGTCAGCTCCACCAAAACCGTCAGCGACAAGGAGCTTCGCCAGATGCTCCTCGACGAGGCGAAGAAGCAGGGCAAACCCTACGGCCTCTTCTTCGAGGACATCTCCTCCGGCTTCGCCGTCACCCAGCGCCGCGCCCCGCAGGCCTTCCAGGTCATCCCCCTGGTCGTCTACCGCGTCTACGTCGATGGCCGCCCCGACGAGCTCGTCCGCGGCGTCTCC
>DATHJA010000341.1:0-5941 GCA_035316475.1 Edaphobacter sp.
GCTCAATCCGGCCAAAACCATGGTGAAGAGGGAAGCCATGAGGACTCGTTTGCTCGCTCTACGCATTCATACTCCCTGGGGTGACGAAAATGGAAATCGCAAATGCGATTCACCATTCTTCATTTGCCTCTTCCAGTCTATCTAATTGCTAAGACTGCTGAAAAGGGGAATGAGAAACAGAAAGAGCAGGGATAAGACGAAGCAAGGATGAAACGGAGACGGTCCCTCTGTGGATTTCTCCAACCTATAGACAGGCTGACGTTTAGTCCCGAGGGAACCGGAATGCAGCTTTTTTCGTACCGGAGGCAACTGGATCTCTGGAGATTACAAAGCCATTTTGGAGGGGACGAATGCTGGCGGACCTACGCGAAGCGTTTCGGCAATTACGGAAGGCACCAGCGTTTACAGCGACGGCGGTGATTACACTGGCGCTGGGAATCGGTGCGACGACAGCAATCTTCACCCTCGTGCATCAGGTCATGCTGAAGTCGCTGCCAGTTGCGAAGCCAGAGGAGCTATGGCGAATCGGCGACAAAATACGCTGCTGCAACTGGGGCGGGTATACCCAGGGCGAGGATGGGAATTTCTCCCTGTTCTCGTGGGAGGCGTACAAGAACTTTCGTGAGCACACCCCGGAGTTTACCGACCTGGCGGCGCTGCAAGCCGGAAATGCGGCGCTGGGTGTTCGCAGAGCGGGATCACAGGCGCCAGCCGATACCCGGAACGGCGAGTATGTCTCGGGGAACTTCTTCAGGACCCTTGGGGTGCAGCCGTGGATCGGCCGGATGATGACAGATGCAGATGACCAGGAAGGCGCGTCGCCTGTGGCGGTGATGAGCTATCACATCTGGAAGGAGAAGTACGGCTCGGATCGTTCGGTCGTAGGCGCTAGCTATCAGATCAATGGACATTCGTTTACGGTGATCGGCGTAGCGCCGCCAGGATTTTATGGAGCGAAGTTATCCGGAGGAAACATGCCGGATTTCTGGCTGCCGCTGACGACGGAGATCATGATCGATGGCGCGACCGCGCGATTGAAACGGCCGCAGGGCAATTTTCTGGACCTGCTGGGAAGGGTGCGCCCCGGAGTCGATCCAACGTCGCTCGAAGCGAAGCTGAAGGTGGAGTTTCATGACTGGCTGGCGAGTCACGTGCCGGATATGGAGCCGGGCGAGAAGCAGCTGTGGCAACAACAGACGCTCCACCTGGTGCCTGGAGGCGCAGGGGTGGCGGACATGAGGAACCAGTACAAGGATGGACTGAGGCTGCTGTTGATCGCGGCAGGATGCGTGTTGCTGGTGGCTTGCGGGAATCTGGCGAATCTAATGCTGGCGCGAGGGGTGAAGGATCGTACGCAGACGTCCATACGGATGGCTCTGGGCGCCTCGCGGCGGCGTCTGGTGCGCAAAGCCCTGGTCGAGTCGGTGGTTTTGGCTGTGATTGGAGGAGTCCTGGGGATCGCTGTAGCCTATGCGGGAACCAGGTTGATCCTGTATCTGGCCTTCCAGAGCGGCGATCCCAATAACTTTGTCCCTGTTAACGCGACACCATCGTTGCCGGTGTTATTTTTCACGTTCGGTATCTCAGTGTTGACTGGAATCATCTTTGGGATTGCGCCTGCATGGATGACTTCGCATGCCGACCCGGTCGAGGCTTTGCGAGGGGCAAATCGTGCTGTAGGGGGAAGGAGCTCGTGGGCGCAGAAGTCGCTGGTGATTGGCCAGGCGGCCATGTCGCTGGTTCTGCTGTCGACGGCAGCGTTGCTGGGGAAGAGCCTGAGGAACCTGGAGCACCAGAACTTCGGATTTGAGACGGAAGGCCGGTACATTGCGTGGATCAATCCCATGCTGAGCAATTACAAGCCGGAACAACTGGAGCCGCTGTTCCGGAAGATTGACGATCGCCTGATGCAGATTCCTGGCGTGCGCAAGGTAGCGCCGGTGCTCTATGCACCTATGTCGGGCGATAGCTGGAACGATGGCATTCGCATTCAGGGCAGGCCGGAGCCACCCGCCAAAGAAGATACCAGTGCGGGATGGGTGCGGGCGATGCCGGGATTCTTCGAAACGATAGGATCCCAGATGGTTCTGGGGCGGTCGATCACGGAGGACGACACCGCAACGACGCGGAAGGTGGCGGTGGTGAATGAAGCGTTCGCCAAGAAGTTCTTCAAGAACCAGAATCCGATTGGCCAGCACTTTGGCCCTGACAAGATCAAATATGCAGGGACCTTAGAGATTGTCGGAGTTGTCAGGGACATGCGTTACATGACCTATGACTACAAGGATCCGATCCGGCCGATGTTCTGGATCCCGGAGACTCAGACGGTGCAGTACGATGACCCGGCCATGATGAGCGGCGAGACCTGGTCTCACTATCTCTACAACATCGTGATCTGGGCTCCAGGGAATCCGCCGGGCATGGAAGAGCGAGTCCGCAAGGCGCTGGTTGAAGTCGACCCGGACCTGGTGCTCTATGGAGTCGATCCTTACAGCAAGGTGTTGAGTAATGATTTCCAGCGGGAGAATATGATCGCAACCCTGACGATGCTCTTCGGAGCACTTGGGCTGACTCTGGCAGCGATCGGTCTGTATGGCGTGATGGCGTACATGGTGGAACAGAGGACGAGTGAGATTGGCGTGCGGATGGCGCTTGGAGCCGACCGTGGGCATGTATTACGGATGGTGCTGGGAAATGCCTTCTCACAGGTCGGGATCGGCCTGGCGATTGGGGTTCCGGCAGCAATCGGAGCAGGCAAGCTGATGAGCGATCAGTTGTTCGATGCGAAGCCCTGGGATCCAATCATGATTACCTCGGCTGTTCTGCTGCTCGCCGTGGCAGCGCTGCTGGCGTCGTTCATTCCAGCACGCCGCGCAGCAGGAGTGGAGCCGATGGTGGCACTCAGGAGCGAATAGCCGGGTACTGAATTCAATCCAAAAAGCCCATGTAGACTGGATATATGGTGCTCGACTCCATCCAGATCCGGGTCCTCGGCTCCCTCATTGAAAAAGAGATCACCACGCCGGAGGGTTATCCTCTCTCGTTGAACGCTCTGGTCAACGCGTGCAACCAGCGTTCGAGCCGAGATCCGGTCCTCGAGCTCACCGAGGATGAGGTTCGCCAGACACTCCACTCTCTTGAAGACGACAACCTGGTCTCCACCCTGCACGACTCCCGTGTTCCGAAGTACGAGCACCGCATCCGCACAGTGCTGAACCTGCGTCGCGACGAGACTGCCGTGCTATGCCTGCTGATGTTGCGGGGACCACAGACACCGGGCGAGCTTCGCAGCCGCTCCGAGCGGCTATACGCCTTCGACGATATCGCCTCCGTGCAGGCCACGCTCGACCGCCTCGCCTCCCGCGAGCTTCCCGCCGAGGACGCGGGAACCAGTCCAAACTCTACCGGCCCTCTTGTGACCATGCTTCCCCGGCAGCCCGGCTCGCGCGAATCCCGTCACGCTCATCTCCTCTCCGGCGCTCCAGAGTCCGTTCCGCTTCAGCCGCATCCTGCCTCCGTGCACTCCGAGATCTCGCCGCAGGCCGACCGCATCTCCCGTCTCGAGTCCGAGCTGGCCAGCCTCGCTGCAACTCTTACAGCGCTCCAGATGCGAGTCGCGTCTCTCGAAACGGCGCGTGAAGCAGCATCCACCGCTCTCGACCGCCCGTGAGAGGATCGAATACCCGGATTCTATGTCGCACATGCGCTCCATCCCGCTCAGCGTAGTTCCTGACAGGCGAAGCCTTGCGCAAGGACATGGCAATGTACGGAACGAACAGCTTGCGAGTCTTCTCGTTCAGATCTCCGACGGAGTCGTCTGCATCAACCACGACTGGCAGATCACCTTCGCCAATCCGGAGGCCATCAAGATTCTGCAGATCGAACCCCACCACATCGAGGCTGGATCGGTCTGGGAGGTACTTCCGCAATTCATGGAGCCGGAGATCGAGCGTCACTGCCGCGCGACGATGCAGACCGGCACCCCATCGCACCTTGAGCATTTCAGCACGCACCGCGATCTCTGGCTCGATCTCCACTTCTTTCCCGTCTTCGAGGGAATCGCAGTCGTCGTGCGTGACATCACCGATCGCAAGGGAGAGCAGCTTCTCCGCGAATCCGCGTCCCGCCAGCTGCTCCAGGTGCTCGAAGCCACCACCGATGCTGTGGTCAGCGTGAACCGCGAAGGCAACTTCACCTTTCTCAATCGCCGCGCCCGTCAGCTGCTGGTCGCCAAAGGTGAGCTGCTGGGCAAAAGTATCTGGAAGGAGTTTCCCTTTGCCCGGCGCGGGCAGTATTACCATCACTTCTCCCGCGCCATGCGCGAAGGCACCGCCGGCGACTTCGAAGACTTCTACCCCGAGCCCCTGAACCTCTGGCTCTCCGTTCAGATCCGCCCCTCCGACGAGGGAGTGGTCATCTTCTTTCGCGACATCACGGCACGACACAAGGCCGATCGCGCCCTGCGCAAACAGGCGGACCTCCTCTCTGTCGTGCAACAGACCGCGCATGTCGCGACGTGGGACGTCGATCTCTCCACCGGCAAGATCACCTTCGGCACCGGCTCCTACCCGGTCTTTGGCCACCCCTTCGAGGAGCTCCCTGACCTGCGTGCCTTCCGGAAACATGTCCCGGAAAAGTATCTCTCCGTGATCGACGACCTTCTACGGCAGACGCGCCAGACCGGGGAGATGATCGTCACCGACTTCCCTATCCACGCCGCAAACGGCTCCCTGCTCTGGATCGAAGTCCGCTGCCAGGCACTCATCGTCGAAGGCTTCGCCACGCGGCTCCGCGGACTCGCCCTCGATATCACCGACCGCAAAAACTACTCTGAAACCCTGCAACAGCGTCAGGAAGAGGCCGAGCGTCAGCGCACGGAGCTGGAGACGATCTATCGCACCGCTCCCATCGGCCTCGCTCTCTTCGACCCGGTCGAGTTCCGCTACCTTCGTGTCAACGACCGCCAGGCTGAAACCCTCGGCCTGCCCCGGGAAAAAATTCTCGGCCGGCGCATCACCGAGCTGGCTCCTCTTCGAGGCATCGAAGAGATCTTTCGCGAGGTCGCATCTGGCAAAACGATTCGCAATCACGTCTTCGAAGGCGAGCTCCCCACCCGTCCCGGTGAGCATCGCTTCTGGAACGTCAACTACTCTCCCATCTGGAGCCACGATGGCAAGGTCGAAGCCATCGCCGCCGTCATCCAGGAGATCACCCACCAGAAAAGATCGGAACAGGCTCTGATTCAGAGCGAAAAGCTCGCCGCCGTTGGACGGCTGGCCAGCTCCATCTCGCACGAGATCAACAATCCTCTCGAGGCGATCACCAATCTTCTCTTCCTTATCAACACCTCAGAAGACCTGCCTCCGGAGATCGCCGGATATGTTCGCACCGCGCAGAGCGAGCTTTCGCGCGTCTGCCAGATCGCCACCCAGACCCTCCGCTTCCATCGCCAGGCGGTCAGCGCCACCCTCGTCACCGTCAAAGACCTCGTGGACGCCGTGCTGCAGCTCTATCACGGCCGCCTGCTCAACTCAGGCATTCACGTGGAGATAGACTTCCTGAACTCCCGCCCGATCCTCTGCTTTGAAAACGATATCCGCCAGGTACTCAACAACCTCATCGCAAATGCCATCGATGCCATGCGCCAGGGAGGGCGCCTCATCGTCCGCGCACATGAGTGCACCGATCACTCCGAAGAAGGAGTCTCCCGCAAGGGAATCCGCATCACCATCGCCGACACCGGTCACGGCATGTCGTACGCTGTCCGCAGCCGCATCTTCGAGCCCTTCTACACAACCAAAGAGCTGAATGGAACCGGTCTCGGACTCTGGATCTCCTCCGGGATCGTCGCCCGTCACCAGGGCAGGATTACCCTGCGCAGCACAGATCATCCGGTACACCACGGAACCGTCTTCGCGCTCTTCCTCCCCTTCCTCGAAGA
>DATHJA010000342.1:0-2428 GCA_035316475.1 Edaphobacter sp.
CAGGAGCGGCTGGCCGCTGCGGAGGCGACGTTGAAGACCGCGCAGACGACTGCCGATGCCGCTGAGTTTCAGTTACGCAACGGCAGGGCTACGCTGCCCGACGTTCTCAACGCTCGTGCGGAGGCATCGCAGGCCGTCTTCGACCGCGAGTCGGCCGATGGCGATGAGAAGGTTGCGCGCGTCGCTCTTACTGAGGCTGTTGGCGTCGAGCCATCGCCCAACGTCGTTATTGACGCGGCGAACTCCGCTCCTATGCCGTCTGAGCTGGCGGCTTCGATCGATGTGTTGATCGACCGGGCGATCGCCGACCGCCCGGACCTTGCGGCGCAGGCGGCCCAGATCCGCGCCGCGGATGATGCGATCCGCGCTGCTCGTTCCGATTACTGGCCGCAGATCGTGCTGGAGGGCTCGGCGGCGCAGACCTCGATCTGGCCGACGGCGGACTACGGCCAACTGGGCAACGCGAGTCAGCCGACATGGGCTGCGGCGCTCTCCGTCCGGTGGAAGCTCTTTGACGGAGGCGAACGAAAGAATGAGGTCACCAAGGCCGAATCGAAGAAGCGCGAGGCTCAAGAAATGATGCGTGAGAAGCGCGACCAGGCTACGCGCGAGGTCTGGACGGCCTATATTGGTTTTCGAACAGCCCTTCGCAAGCAGCAGGCCGCGGTCGCTCTGCTGGACTCGGCGACGGCGTCCTACTCTTCCTCGCTGGATGCGTATCGGTACGGCGTGAAGAACCTGATCGACGTAGTGACGGCCGAACGGCAGCTGGCGCAGGCGCGGCTTTCGAGCGTCTCGGCGCGATCGCAGCTTTTTCTTGAGGCGGTCAATCTTGAGTTTGTTACCGGCAACCTTCTGCGGACGGGCCCGCGGGCGACGACGAACTCGCCTTCGGTGCCTGCGGTTCTGGCTCCATCTCCCGCACCTCCACCTTCTTCGAATCCACCTCAGGACGACCGGCAGCGATGAACAGAACAGCAGTAAACTCTCTCGGCATCGGCGTTTGCCTCTTGTGCAGCGGTTGCGGACGCGCGCCGGCGATCGATGTCATCGGTTCGTTTTTTCCAGTCTGGATGGTCTGCCTTATCATCTCGATCGTGCTAGCGTCGCTGCTGCGGGTGTTCCTCCTGCGACGCCAGCTTGAGCCGGTGGTTGAACTGGCCGCACTTTTCTATCCTTCCGTCGTTCTTCTTCTCAGCTGTTTGTTGTGGCTGATCTTCTTCCGCTAAGGAGCTCCTATGGAAACCGCTACGCAGACCGCGAATCACAAACGAACCGGGCTCTGGGTCGTTCTCGGCGTAGTGATCGCAGCAGCGATCGCTCTGCTGTTGGTCGCTTATGAGGTGAACCGGTCACCTCGCACCGACGACGCCAGTGTGTGGGCGAACTACATCGAGATTGCTCCGGAGGTCAGCGGCCGCCTGGTGGAGCTTCCGGTCAAGGACAACGCTTACGTGAAGAAGGGAGACCTTCTCTTCGTGATCGATCCCCGGCCCTACCAGTACGCTCTCTCGCAGGCGCTCTCTGACCAGCAGGCGCTTGAGGAGCAGATCATCGATCTGGGGCGGCGCATTGCCGCGCAAAATAGTGCCGTCCAGGCTGCGGGCGCCGCGGTGTCGACATCGAAGACCAATATCCGGACTGCGAGCAGCAATATCGAAGGAGCCCGCGCAGCCGTTACTCGCGCCAAGGCAGCGACGGCCGCAGCCGAGGCGAAATTGAAGCTCGATACGAATGACCTGCATCGCATCGAGCCGCTGCTTCAGAAACAGTACGTTACTGCGGAGCAGGTCGATCAAGCCAATACCGCGGTGCGCGTCTCGCAGGGGAACTATGACGCAGCCCAGGCCGCGCAGGCGCAGGCGCAGGCGCAGCTGGACGAGTCTATGCTGCACCAAGAGGTGGCGGGCTCGCAGGCCGCTGAGTCCCAGGCGAAGCTCAGCCAGAGCATCCATGCTATCGACCGGATCGAGACGCTGGAGTCGCAGCGCCCTGCAAAGGCGGCAAAGGTGGACAGTGCGCGTCTCGATCTCGAGTGGACTCGCGTCGTCGCACCCTTCGATGCCTACGTCACGAGCATGAATATCTCTGTCGGAGCTTACGCCCACCCGGGCACGCAGATGTTCACGCTGATCGACACCCGCAAGTGGTATGTCATCTCGAACTACCGCGAGTCCAAGCTCAAGAGGATTCCCATCGGCGCGCCTGTTGAGGTGTACCTGATGGGCCATCCCGACCGCCGCTTTAAGGGCAGGGTCGAGAGCATAGGATTCGGCGTGCTTCCTGAAGATGGCAAGCTGGCCAATGGTCTTCCCAATATTGAGCGCACGTTGAACTGGGTGCATCTCTCGGCGCGCTTCCCGGTCCGTGTGCTGATCGAAGACCCTGATCCGAACCTCTTCCGTATCGGCGAGACCGCCGTGACTGT
>DATHJA010000343.1:0-8230 GCA_035316475.1 Edaphobacter sp.
GCAGGATAGGTCTGGGTACTTTGAGCGAAGTTGCCGTCCTGCAGGTTCGTGGTGACATTCTGATAGTTCACGCGATTCATAATGTTGAATACATCAAGTCGAAGTTCGAAGTTGATTCTCTCCTTGATTGTCGTAGTCTTCTTAACCGTGAAATCGATGTCGGCATAGCCAGGATTTCGGAACTGGTTCGGAGTCTGGTTCCCCTGCACTCCTATGGTAGGCAGCATAAAGTTTCCGCAAGGCAGAACTCCGCTGGGGCACGAGGCTAACACGCCATTTCCGCTGTGATAGTCGGAACGCTTGCGGCTTTGCTTATACGAGACGACATTGGGATAGTCATTGTTGTTTCCATCCGCGTTGAAGTCTCCACTACCAGGAGCAAACGCCAGGTTTGCCGCTGTCGGGGGTAAGCCGGGATTAATCAGCTTCGCCGAGAACGCAGCTCCTGTAGTAACAGTGAAAGGAACTCCGGTCTGCAAAATAGAGAGCCCGGAAAGTGTCCAACCTCCCAACGCGCGTTTGGTAAAAGCATTACCTACCTTGTCGCCCGGTAGATCATAGGAAGCCCCTACAGAAAGACGGTGGCGAACGTCATAGGGGGAGTTGGCATAGAAGCGAGAGATCCCAAATCCTAGAGGATAGTTCTGCCAATCATCCAGAGAGTGAGCATACGTATAGGAAGCTGTTACAAAGCCACGCCGGACAAAGCGTCCCCGCGCAGCTATCAGCAGTCCACTATAGTTACCGAGCGAAGCATTATAGGCATAGTTGATGCTGCCAAAGCTCGTGTTGAGGCGCGTCTGCCTTCCCGTACACGCATTCGTCGATGCATCGCAGGTGATGTGCTGAATCAGATCGCCCGCATACGCGTTCACATCGTTGCCGTAAGAGGTCGCACCGGTATTGCCGCCACCCGCAATCAGATTTCCGGAATGTGATCCAACATAGCCGATGCTTGCCACGAATCCCGGCGTAATCTGTCGCTCGACCGCAAGAGAGAAGTTCATTGTGAACGGACTCTTCAAATTGCCGTCGACGCCACCCACACTGATCTGTGAACCGGCTATGCCTCCCTTCGCGTCCAAAGGCTGTCCCTGGAACGCTGGATAGATATAGCCAAATGGATAGGTATTCTGCGCCGCGTAACTGAATACAGGTCGTGCTGTAGATCCGTTATTGAAGAAGGTGGGACGTACAAATCCGGGCGGATTTGCGCTCAGCCCATTCTCTGAATTTCCCAGCGTGAAGTAGTCGTGATAAAGTCCGATGCCGCCGCGTATAAGCCACTTACCGGAGTCATCGGGAGACCACGCAAAACCGCCTCGCGGGCTAAACACCCAGTTCATCGAATTGTGGAACACATGGCTCTGCTGCGTCATGATTCCGTTGGCCACCTGCTCTTGCGGATTGGCGCCCGAGCCAAGGTGGAAGTTCGAAAGGCCTGTACCCGCCAGCGCCGGATATGCATTGCCGAAGTTGTCGTAACGGATTCCGTAATTGACCGTCAGATGTTTATCGACCTTCCATGTGTCTTCTGCAAAAGCGCCGCCGGTAGTCTGCGCATAGCCATAATTGTTAGCCTTAGGCTTACCAGTCACAGGATCATAGGAGAGATTGCCCTGAGAGTAGGGACTGTCATTGATCAGATCGATCATGCTGTTGAACTGAAAGCTGGGTTGCGCGTACGCCGACGCAAACAGTGCAACATCGTCTCCATGCCATCCCTCATAACCGAACTTGAAGGAATGGGATCCGTGAATGTGAGAAAGAACATCACGCCAGTGATAGCTGTGCTGGATATAGTCTCCGTAAGCGAATCCTGATCCGAAGCTCACTCCCAGCCCGGTGACATTGACTACAGGAACCGTAAAATCACCGCTCGAGGGCGAAAAGCCTTCGATGCGGTTGTACCCCATAAATGCCTCGTTCAGCGTATTCGGAGTAAAGATGTGCGTTTCGTTTCCCTGGAGCGAAAACGTATAGTAGTTGCTCTTCGTGGCAAACGCCGGACGAACTGCCGGGCCTCCACTCACAATCGTGTTGCGGTAAAAGAGGGCATAGATGCGATCTTTCTCAAAGTACTTATCGGCGCGGACGCTGTACTGATTCGAATTGTTGAAGCTGCTCGAATTGAAGTTGCCCTGATCAAACACAGGCAGCGAGCACGGAATGTTGAGCGTGGAAGACGTCTCACAGCCCGTATTCGCAGCAGTATTTTTAGGGCCAAACGCCTGTTGTGCCGTCTGCAGAACGTTCTTGAATGTGGCGTTTGTCGGGCCGTACTTCGTCAGCAGCTGTGTTTCAGGGCTGTTTGGCCGTACGCTTTGAGCAAAAGAGACAAAAGCGGGATCCTCATAGGTCTGCAGGCTCGTCCCATTCGAAGCAAGGGATCGATACGGTTCAAACCCCGCGAAGAAAAAGAACCGATGCTTGGGAATGACCGGCCCGCCGACGCCGAATGACATGTTATTCACGTGGAAAGGAGCGACCTGAGTTCCCTTCGGCACTCCATACTCACCGCGCGCATAGAGACCCTGGTACGTATAGTATTCACTCGCAAAGCCGTGATACGCATCCGTGCCGGAACGTGTTGTGATCACCGTCTGGATGGAGCTTGCGCGGCCGTAGTCTACGGCATAGGTATTGGTCTGAACGTTAACCTCCTGCACTGTATCGGCATTCGGTGTAAGGTTCACCACGCCGGGTCGAATGCTGCTGGTTACATCCAGGCCGTCAACTACGTAGAGGTTGCCGTTCGCTCCTCTTCCGTTCGCACTGGCATCTACCGAATTCTCAGGATTGAAGTTCGTTGCTGAGCCCGCGCCCAATCCCGTGACTCCCGGGGCCAGGGTCACCAGGGCAAGTGGGTTGCGCGCGGCCAATGGAAGATTGCCTAGCGCCGTCGTATCCAGGGTCAGTTGGTTGCGACTGTCTGAGGTATCCATCAAAGGTTGCTGCTCCGTCACCTGAACCTGCGACGACACCTGTCCGATACTCAGTGTGAACGGCACATTTCTCGTCTCGTTAGCGCTCAAGGTCAGGGCCGTCTCAGACGTTCCGAATCCCGTTGCCGTTGTTGAAAGTTTGTAGTTGCCCGGCGCAAGACTGGCAAAGCGATACACGCCAGAAGCATCCGTGGCAGCAACGTGCTTCACCTGATTATCTGTATTCGTCAGTGTGATCGTTGCCGAAGGTACCGCCGCGCCGGAAGAGTCTTCCACTGTTCCCTGAAGAGCGCCACTGAACTGGGCGAAACTGACTGAGTGCAACGCCAACACGCAGGCCCATCCGAAAAGTACTCTCCTCAAAATGCCTTTCATACTGCCTCCTCAAGCCATGGGCGCATGCAGAACTCCTGCGCTCTCTTTGTCTGAACTGCAAACCGACGTGTTGATGATGTTGTGTTTTCTCCGGCAGCCATTTAGGCGCGTATCTTGCGCGATGTTTACCGGACGGCTCACCATTGTGGAGAAAGCATGATGTGTCACGCTCGGTTCGACCTGTCTATTGACCGGTCACCATGTGCGTGCTAGCTGGTGTTAAGAATGCTGTCCAAATGGTCTATTGCTCTTTCTTCTGCAAGAACAGACACAATAGTCGGGGTATTTTCGTGGCCGCAACAAGCCGAGGGAGAAGGATTTGGATCGTCGTGACTTTATCAAGCTGATATCCTCCGTAGGCGCTGCGGTGGGCTATGAAAGGCATTGGACCGCACTTGCTGAAACCACCGAGGGGCATGCTCCCGGCAGAATTGAGAACGAGTACTCTCTTCTGCATCCCGGCGAAGCCGGGATGCTCAAGCACCCGCCACAGGTTCGTTCGTTCACTCTGGACGGCATAACAGTCGAATCGAACGGCAAGGAACAACCGATATCTGTCGGTGCTCTGGTGAATGGATGGATGTTGCTTGCCGCCCTCGACTTGAACGGAGTCCGGACGGCAGTCTTCGAACGTCACGTGACCCATCGCGGCGCTATCGCTTACGTTACAGAACGCGGGGGAACGATCGCGCTCATCCCGAAGGGAATCGGAGACCTGAGTCTCATCCGGCCACGTCCCACCAATACGCCCGATGTAAAGCTGGTAAGGCCGCGACGTGTACTGCCTGGGCCCGATGTTGCCGGTGAATACATCCTGCGAAGCTCAGAAGACCCTTGCTACGAGAACGTGGCAGCACTAGGTAAGGAATACATCGGTTGGACGCTCGTCTCCAGTGATGGGGCCGGACCATTGCGATCTCTTTACCTCGAGGCGGATGGAACTAGCCGACAACGCAAATCTAATCCTCAACAGACCTGGGCCCCTGATCTCGAGGGCGCCCTCTTCGATCCCGTCAACTTCGTGCCGGAGGGATACGATTACTTACCTGGATATAGCAAACGAACGCTCCTCGGCGGATATCTCCCCGTCGCCGATATAGGTGTGTGGAACCCCGAATCAAAAGTTGGCTACGAGGTAATGGTGTTACTTCCTCCCACCGAAGACGGGACCCCCATCGCGCGCATCCGTGTCCTTCTGCCCCAGGATGGATCTCATTACGGAAGAGGATCAGTCTTCACAGGTGCGGACGGACGGTTCTACAGAGAGAGGTTCTGGAACACGTCCCCGGACAACTTCTATCGGCACCTCGCCGGCGTGTGGAATCACTGGAAGAATCAGTACGAAGAGGTAATGCCGGTCGAGATTCCCGATCCGTGGCTGCTCGATGCCGCACGTGCAGGCATCACACTCTCACGCTGCAGCTATCACGGGCTCGATCCAACCTATCAGGTCGGAGAAGGTGCCTACACCAAAATTCCTGAGCGTAGCCACGCACTCTTTCCGGTAGCCCATTACGAGTTCATCTGGGCACAGCAACTCTGGGGCCTGGCCGATGAGGCCTGCCCTTACACGCAGCACTACCTTGATCATTACGTCCTTCCCGACGGCAATTTCACCTACAACACGCAGGATCAGGTTGAGGCGCCGATGAACGTCGGCATCTTCCTGATGAATGCTGCACGCCACTACTGGTATACGCGCGATGTCGGAGCTTTCGAGCAACAGCGTCCGGTACTCGAGCGCATGCTGCAGTATGTGCTTAAACGCTACGAATTCGGCAAGAGCCGCTTCGATAAAAGTGATCGCAGGTACGGTCTGATCTGGGGATCGCCGGAGGCTGACCTGGGCGATCCTGGCAATGATTACCCGGATGCCCATCCGCTCTACTATCAGAACGCTGCCTGCATCTGGCGCGGCATCGAACAATACAGCCGTGCACTGCAAGCCATCGGCAGTGCAAAAAATGATTCCGTCACCACGGCAGCGGCCGAGCATT
This sequence comes from Edaphobacter sp., assembly GCA_035316475.1. GTDB lineage: Bacteria > Acidobacteriota > Terriglobia > Terriglobales > Acidobacteriaceae > Edaphobacter. The sequence goes on from DATHJA010000343.1 coordinate 5,318, forward strand.
ACGTGGGCATTGCAAAGGAGATGCGCGAAAACATCCAGCGCTCCATTGAGGCGACCATCAACGCCTCTACTCCGGAGATGCGAAAGGCGGGAATCACACCCTTCGAGCCGAACGACATTCTTCGCAAGCCGGCCGACCTTCTCAGCTACGAAAATCATCGCTTCATGATGGATTGGTTCCTCGCCGACTGGGGCGTTCCTACATACGACGAAGGTCACCTCAAGCATCGTGCGCTGGCCGGACAGCAGATCTGCGGTCTCCACACCGACGGCGACGTTCCTCGCACCAGCAACTTTATGGAACACGGCACCCTTGCCGCACGTATTCGTATGGACGACTATCGTCCCTACCTCCTCACCCTTTATGCGCTCGTCTGTTATGCCGCAGACTCCGGAAATCGCTACGCTCCTGAAGACGCTTATATTCCCGGAAGCTATCCCGGAGAACAAAGCCCGTACGGATGGTCCGCGGTTATCAACAGCACATTGCAGCCCACGCTGGGACTGCGTTGGCTCCTATGCTACGAAGAGAATGATCGCGACATCTGCCATCTACAAAAGGCTGCGCCGAACCACTGGTTTAAAAAAGGAGAGCGGATCGCAGTACAGCGCTGTCCGACACGGTTCGGATCTATCAGCTGGTCAACCGAAGCCATCACGGATCGCAAGTGGAATGTCGTCATTACGACTCAAGGACCGTTCAGTGGCGACATCTATCTGCACATTCATCCACCCTCGCGGGGCAAACTGACCTCGGCGTCCCATGGCAATGTTTCAGGCAATGTTGTAACCATCTCGGCTTCCGATATGAAAGCCTCTACAAACATCGAAATTCTTATTCAGGCATAATCCTGCGCCGCAAGTAAGGACACAGATGCACGGCTTGTCATCTTTGACCGAGCGATCTGGGCAATCGGAAATGAGCACGAACGGTCTAGGAAGCTAGTTGTACTCCAGCATGTGCGGTGCAGGATACGTCAGCGTCCCATCCTTCTTCTCGTACCACATGAACACCTTCTGATCGCCGTTCACCCGCACCGCCACGATGATTCCCGTTCCGAACGTCCCCGTTCCATCCGTCCTCGAGATGTCCACATGGTGCGACCGGATCGGCCCCACCGGACTCTCCGTCGTCCAGTCCTCGGTAAACCGCTGCAGCGTGTAGTCGTACTTCTGGGGATGCTGCTTCCAGTCAGGATCGTTCGTCCAGATCGCATAGGCCTTGTCATAGTCCTTCGCCTCCAGCGCCTGGAAAAATCGGTCGACCTTATGCTCTGCCGGTAGATTCGTGAAGAACCACCCATGCCCCAGCAGATATCCCAGAACTCCAATCACCGCGATCGCCAGAACCAGCCCGATCCCTCCAAACACCAGGCCCATCCTGCGCCTCTCACGGCCGGCGTCATACTTCGGTGCATTCAGCAGAGTCATCCATCCCCCCTAACTTTTCACTCGCTTATATTAGACGGTCATGCGGGTTCAGAATGTTCCCGTCTGCGAACTTCTCCCGAAGCCGCTATTCTTGATCGCAATGGCTCTCACCGTTCCGCACGCCGCTCCACGCAAATCTCTCTCCGGCCTCTGGATCGACGCACAGGCATGGGCCATCCGCCGCCTCTACTCCCTGCACCGTAGCCGGACACCTCGGCACCTCGAAACCGGTGCTCTCGGCGAGCGCGAAGCGCTCTTCTTCCTCCGCCGCTCCGGATACACCATCGTCGCCCGCCGCTGGAAGACCGCTACCCTTCGCGGCGACATCGACCTCATCGCCTGGCACGGCTCCACTCTCTGCTTCGTCGAGGTCAAGACCCGCAGTCAACGCGACGCCTTCCCCGCCGAGTTCGCCGTCGATCAGGACAAACAGCGCACTCTTCGCCGCCTTAGCCGAGCCTACCTGCACCGTCTGCCCGCCGAGGCCCGCCAGGCCGCCACGCGCTTCGACGTCCTCTCTATCTATCTCACCGAATCCTCCGCATCGGAGTTCGTCCTCAATCAGGGAGCCTTCGAATGGAAATAACCTACGCCTCGCAGACCGATCCCTTTCTGCTCGACCCCATCGAGCTCAGTGACCGGCTCTCCGCCACCATCCGCGCTGCAGTCCCCTGGCTCGTCACTCTCTCCGACGCCGACGCCAGCCGCCCTCAGCGTGAAGACAAATGGTCCACTAAGGAGGTCCTCGGCCACCTCACCGACTCTGCCGTCAACAATCTCGGGCGCATCATCCGCATGCAGATCGCCCCCGAAGCCCTGCCCGGCTACGCCCAGGAGTCCTGGGTCCAGCTCCAGCACTACCGCGAGCGCGAATGGTCCGAGGCCCTCGGCCTCTGGTTCGCCCTCAACGAGCACCTCGTCTGGGTCATCCGCCACATCCCCCAGTCCAGCCTCTCCATCCAGGGCATCGTCACCGGCACTCCACTCACGCTCGGCTTCGTCATCGAGGATTACATCGCTCACATGGAGCATCACTTCCACGCGCTCCAGCAGTGGCTCTCCACCCTTCCTCCTGAACCATCCCGCCAAATCGAATAGGACAAAATCGAAGATCCTACGGTCAGAGAGTCGCCTGTTTCGGCCAGGTCCACGCGTACCACACGATCAGCAGGGTCAGGGCGATCTCGATCAATCCGAAAAAAATATAGAAGTGCCAACTACCCTGAATCGCCAGAATCATGATTCCCGTATAGGCCACGCCCAGAATGATATTTGCCCAGCGATTCACTCCTGCAGGCAGCACCAGCGACAGAAATGCCATCAGGCTCGGAACGGCCATCACCGCGGCCATTCCCAACAGAACTCCCTGTGTAATCGCCCCAAGAGCCATCCTTCCGGCGATCATCGCCTGCAACTTTCCAGGCTGGTAAAGCTCAAAATAATCCCCGTAGAGATAACAGAACATCAGGGAAGTCCATAAAGC
>DATHJA010000344.1:0-4888 GCA_035316475.1 Edaphobacter sp.
CGATGCGGCGCGGAGTAGTATCGTGAAACAGGGCGTGTGACTGTGCACGACGCGCCGAGTGAAGCCCGCAGAGGGGTCATCTCCAGCAGTGAGGAAAGGATACGAATAGATTATGTGGAAACCGAATCAGCCGGGAAGCAATAGCCCCTCAACTCCAGAGCCGTCGCGGCCGACTCCCCCGTCGCCCAGTTATGAGGCCCCGCGTGCTGCTTCTCCCGGCGCAGGAACCGCGGCTCCGACTGCGGGTACGGGCGAGCAGGCGACGATCGGCAAATCGCTGGTCGTAAAGGGCGAGGTCACCGGGTCCGAGTCGTTGTATATCGATGGCAAGGTGGAAGGTGCGATCAACCTTCCGGGAAACCGTGTCACTGTAGGCCGCAACGGCCAGGTCGCGGCGAACATCGTTGCCCGCGAGGTGGTGGTGCTGGGCAAGGTCCGAGGCAATTGCCAGGCCAGCGATCGCGTGGATATTCGTAGTGAAGGCTCGCTGACCGGCGACGTCATCGCGGCGCGCATTTCCATCGAGGATGGCGCGTTCTTCAAGGGCGGCATCGACATCCGCAAGCCCGGTGGAACCGACCTGAAGGGCGGTACCGCGCAGCCGGCCTCAACTCCGGAGCCTGTGGGCGCCCAGGCTTAACCTTCGGCTCACCGTTTGTAAACAGAATGGCCCCGGCACAAAAGCCGGGGCCATTTTCTGTCTGGTCATCGGAAGTTCATCGGACGATGGGCAAATTTCGCGCGACGGTAAACAAGAGCGCACAGGCCAGAAGCGTATAGATCGCCGCTGGCGGTGGCTGTGTCAGACGGCGGCGCAGCAGGTAGCTCAGCAGGGCCCAGAGGAGAGCGACTGGCGTGAGCAGGGTTGTGAGCGCGTTGAAGCGCAGAGCCTCGGCAATGTGACCGTGCAGAAGCGCGGCCAGTGCGCGTGTAGTTCCGCATCCCGGACACAGGATGCCGAAGAAGTGGTGGATGGGACACTCCGGATAGAAGGTGTATTCGGTGGGGGGAAAGCGCAGGAGCATCGCGCATGCCGCCGCTAGGAGCACGACGATAGCGGCCATCGGCCATTTCATGATCATTGCGGAGCGAGGGGCCGGCTCTTGCGCTACCCGCGAAGGACGAGTCATGCGGAGCGGAGAGGCGGCGGCCATGGGATCAGAGCCCGCTCCGGTAGCGCATCGCCTGCTTGATGGCATTCAGGCGGTTGAAGTGGTACTGAAAGTAGAGTCCGCCGAAGAAGAAGGTCATGATGGGGCCAAGCTGGAGCCCCAGAGGCTCCGCGCCGTTGAAGTGGCGCTCCAGGGAGTCGCGCATCGAGAAGCGGTAGAGGATGACCAGCACAAATGCTGCAATGCTGAGCAGGATCGAGAACGGAGAAGTATGGCCGTGGCCCGTGTGCATCGCAAGCATGCTCACACGCATGGAAGTGCCGGCGTTCAGGAAAGTGACCACGGCGTAAGCAATGAAGTAGGGGAAGGCCTTGGTCTGCGGCTCGATGCGCTTCATCCAGAGGAGCTGAACGAAGTCCCAGAGAATAGCGAACAGGCCACAGGTGCAGATGGTCAGGATCAGAACCAGAGCCCAGTGAAGGTTCGGCGGATCGGGATACGGCGAGACCGCGTAAGCCGCCGGCTGTCCATAGGCCGCAGCGGGCGGAACATAGGCTGGAGGAATCGGCGCACCCACTCCGGCGTCTGGATTGGCGCCTGTGGCTGGGTTCAGAATCTGTGCGACGGGCACCCAGTCCGGCATCTCCTCCGATTTCGCGAGGTCAGTGAGCAGGACGTTGCCGGAGGTTACATAGCGCTGCAGGTCTTCCAGTGTGTAAGGTCCATAGGTCTGGCCTGCGCGTGAGACGAGATAGGGCATAAAGGGCTCCTGAGGTTTGCAAGACCGATGAAAACACGGAGCAGCCGGGAGCACAAATTATTTTCGTTTATCGGGATCGTGATTCCACTCCGGCGACCGGTTACAGTGTCCGGCCGTCCGCTTCTTCCAGGTGGGTGTCCTTCGCCGCCCGGCTGATGACGACACGAAGGTCGGTGACCTTGTGGAGCGCGAAGGCCGCAGGTTCGGTGGGAGCTGTGACGGCGATGAAGTCGGCGCGGTTCACGTCCTCGAGATAGAAGCTGGGGCGCTGGTCCGCCGTGGCGGGCTGCACCTCGACGTGGCTCATCTCGAGCCGGTTTATGTGGCGCAGAAAGAAGCCCTGCGAGGGCGTCGTGTGGCCGAACATCGGCGGGTCGGGATAGCTGTCTTCCTTCTCGGGCATGACGATCTTTGCGTCATCGGCGGTCCCGCCACCCTCATGTTGAATGTAGATGTTGGAGAGCTTGATGTCCTGGATTGCATGCCCCGGGATGCCGCTGAGGATGGAAGAGATGTGCGATCCGGTGTTGTAGCTGACCAGGTTATCGATCACGATGCGCTGCAGTGTGCCGACCTTCGAGCTCTCTTTGGGGCCGCGAAGCCGCGAACCAAGCCGGAAGAAGAGTGGAGCATTCACGACATCGCGCATGGTGATGTTCGAGATAGCGATGTCTTCGCACAGGGCACCGTCCTCGCTCTCAAGCGCCAGCCCCATGCACGCCTCAAAGACGCAGTTGGAGATGGTGATGTTCTTGAAGCCACCATTCGATTCGGTTCCGCACTTGATGCGTCCGTTGTGGGCAAGGTGGGGAGTGTCGGCGGGAAAGCGCTTATGGGTTCCGTCCAGCATCGTGCCCAGCTCCCACGAACCGGCAACATAACAGTTCGTAATGGTCATGTTCTCCGTGGCTCGGGCATAGCCCAGAGCGTAGCTGGACTTCGGGCAGATGCCGTCGTCCCACGGCGAATTGACGAAGCAGTTGGAGACCCGCACATTGCGGCAGCAGTCGATGTCCATGCCATCGCGGTCCGTATCGATGGTCAGGTTATCGATCGTAAGGTTGTCCACGCCGGTCAGCAAAAGACCGAAGTGACCTCCCTTCAAGATGGAAAAGTCGCGGAAGAGGACGTTACGGCAGTTCTTCATGGCGATGGCCTTGTTCCCCACTCCGGGCTGCTCGGCCTGGAACATGGTGTAGTTGCCGCGCGGCGGGCGAGAAGGCGGAGGAGTCGCTCCGGGCGCGCGTTCTGGTCCAAAGCCACGGCCATTCTGTGCCTGGTTTGAAGGTCGTCCCGGGCCGGCTCCGTAGCTCAGGCCCTTGCCGTAGATGAGGCCGGGCCCGATGATCGACACATCCTGAAGGTCGATGCCCCAGATCAGAGAGTTCTTCCAGTGGTTATGGCCATAGTCCTGGTAGGCGTCCCAGGCGGTATTGGGCTCGGCCGCGTCGTAGGTTCCGCCGTTATAGCCGGTGGTCTCACCAGGCTTGGGCGAGTCGGCGGCCAGCAGAACGCATCCCTGCGAGAGGTAGAGCGAAACATGGCTCTTGAGCCGGATCGAGAAGGACAGCCACGTCCCCGCCGGAAAAAAGACCGTGCCGCCGCCGGCAGCCGCGGCGGCTTCGATGGCCTTGTTGATGGCGGGAGAGTCAACGGTCTTGCCATCGCCGGTCGCTCCAAAGGAGCGGATATCGAAGATCGCTCCGGCTGGAAAGGCTGCGGAGGCGCGAGGAGCGGCATAGGCGGAGGGCATGGCGGCAGCCGCGGCAGCGGCTAACCCCATGCCGCTGAACTTCAGAAGCTCACGGCGGGCAGAGTTGATGGTATTCATCGCGCAGCCATGCTAGCAGAGAATTGGTCGGACCAGCCAGGGGCGCAAAAAATCTTCCCTGTTATTACCTAAGCTCCCGGGATTATAGGTAGGGCGACCGTTGCTACTGGTTTGGAGCTGGTGCGGGCTGCGGTGTCGACGGCTGTGGCTGCGGTGGCGGCGCAGAATTCAGTTCTTTCATCTTGCGGCTGAACTCCTGGTTTGCCTGCAGGATCTGCGGTTGGACCTCGCTCATCTGTGCCTGCACAAGCTGTACAGTCTTGTTCATCAACTGCGGCGATTTGGCGATCATCGCCTGGCCTGCGGGAGAGTGGTAAAAGGCGATAATTCCATCCAGTTCCTGATCCGTATAGGTATCGACATACACCTGGATAATGGTGGGTTTCACTTTTTCCCACGAGACTGCGTTCCGGGTGATGGACTGGATCTGGTTGATATAGTCGTCGATCAGTTTTTGCTGAGCGGGGGTAAAGCTGCGGTTCGCCGACTGTTGCGCCGCGACGGTCTTCATCCGGGTCGTCATCTGGTCGGTCATCTGGCCCATCAGATCGCTCACTTTGGTCACGCGGATCAGATCCTCGACCTTGGCGCGCTTGGAAGCATCGTCGGCATGGGCGAAGGACGAGAGAGCGAGGGAGAAGAGAAGGGCGCGCGCGAGTTTCATTTGGAAGACACCTCATCGGGTTGTTCGAGCGGTTTGCGTGCAAAGAAGTAGAGGGAATAGGCAAGTAGCGCAAACATCACGACGCTGACCCAGTCATGGTGAAGCGGATTGTGATCGCCGAAGCGCGGGATGGCGCGGTCGGTCGCCGACTCATACAGTTTGATGGCAACTCCGAGCAGGCCGACGATCCCGCCGGCGGCGATCAGGCCCGAGGCAAAGAGAGAGCCGGAGGAGATCTCCGACTCGCCTTCTGGGTCGCGTATGCAGAAGCTCTCGAAAGGAAGGCCTGTGGACGTGTTGAGATGTGCCGGATCGGCTGGGTTGAAGTCAGGATGCTGCGCCAGCCAGGCGTCTCTGTCGCGCCGCCACAGCTCTAGTGAGGCCTCGAGCTCCGCTTCGGCCCCGATCTCGTGCTGCCTCTGGACGGCGCGGTCGACCATCCAGCGAATCACTCCGCCGACGAAGATGGCCAGCGTGGTGCCGATCGAAAGGTACGCCCCCACGGCCAGCGTTAGCGAGCG
>DATHJA010000345.1:0-4371 GCA_035316475.1 Edaphobacter sp.
CGCTAATCCGCGAAGAGACCGGGGCGCATCGTCGCAGGCTGAACATACAGATCGACCGCTGGAATCCAGCTGAACCCGCTATCGATGCTCGTCGATGAAATGCTCCAATGCATACAAAGCTCGTGGCCGGAAGTATAGCGCCGTAGCATCAGAAGGGTCGATGCTGATTTTTAAAATCTCTCGAGCAACCTATTCATCCAAAGCTCACACGATGCGGCTGGCTATCCAACAGATGTAGTCAAAACCTCCGCGTCGCTTCTCATCCTCCGCGTTCGACCAGGAGTTTTGCATGAGCCGTCGCGATCTCTTTCAGCTTCTCTTTCTCTCCGCCGTCTGGGGTGCGTCCTTCATCCTCATCGAGATCACCGGGCGCAGCTTCCCGCCTGCCTGGGTTGCCCTGCTGCGCCTCAGCTTCGGCGCAATCTTCCTCTGGAGCGTCCTCTTGCTGCGCCGCCGCACGTTGCCTCCGCGCAGGCTCATCGTCCCTCTGCTGCTCGTAGCTCTGTTCAACAACGCGATGCCGTTCTGCCTCTTTGCCCTAGGCGAGCGCACTGTCCCCAGCGGCATCGCCGCCGTGCTCAACGCCACTACGCCCATCTGGGCATTGCTGCTTACTCTCGCCGTGCAGAGCACGCGGCCCAACCGCCATACGATCTTTGGAGTCCTGCTCGGCTTTGCCGGCGTGATCGTGGTTATCCTCAGTCACAAAGGCCAGGACAACGCCGCCGTTACCTCAACGCAATTCTTCCTCGGTGTCATCTTTATCGCGATCGCCAGTCTTGGATATGCCATCGCTACCGTCATCGCGAAGAATTACCTCAAAGGGCTCGACCCCATCGGCCTCGCCACAACGCAGCTCTCACTCGCCTGGCTGATGATCCTGCCCATCGCCACCTTCGGTCAGCACCCCAGCATCATCGCTCGCAGCTCCATCTTCGCTGCCATCCTGCTTGGAGTAGCCGGCAGCGGCGTGGCTTACCTGCTCTACTACGATCTGCTCAGCCGTATCTCCTCGACTCACGTTGTCGCGGTCACCTACCTACTACCGATCTGGGGGCTCTTCTGGGGATACGTCGCGCACGAGCCCATCCTGTGGACCGCCTACATCGGCGTCCTCATCGTGATCGCCGGCCTCGCTCTGATGAACCGTCCTGCCGCAGCTTCACCGATCGTTGCACCGATCTCAGCCGCGAAAGAAGCCGCTGCCTGCGATGCAAATTAAGTTGGAAGAGAAGCCTTGCGCAGAGAGATCCGCGCTCAGCCACGCCAGATCGGCAGCGTCTCAGGTTGTGAGACGCGAAGATTCTTCAGGAGTCCATGATGCGGGCTATAGCTGCAGACCGGATCGATCGCATCCGGGTCGCCCGTCAGCATAAACGCCTGGCAGCGGCAGCCTCCGAAGTCGCGCTCTTTCCTCGGGCACGCCAGGCAGGTGTCAGACATCCACGCGTCTCCACGAAAGCGCTGGAAGGCCGAAGAAGACTGCCATATCCACGCCAGGTCATGCTCGCGAACATTATCGAACTGCAGCTCTGGAATGACCGCCGCCGAGTGGCACGGCAGCGCCTGCCCGGCCGGATCGATCAGCATCATCTGCCGTCCCCAACCTCCAACGCACGCTTTGGGAAAGCTTCCGAAGTAATCCGGGAAGACCGCCTCCAGATGAATCTTTCCTTTCAGCCTCTCCTTCGCGGCTTCGACGATCGGTAAGGAGCGCTGCACCTGCTCCTCGGTCGGCATCAGCAGAGAGCGATTCTTCAGTGCCCAGCCGTAGTACTGCACATGCGCGATCTCGAGCCGGTCGGGATTCAGCAATTCGGCCAGCGCGATGAACTCCTCCAACCGGTCGAGGTTCATGCGATGAACCACAAGGTTGATCGTGAACGCCAGGGGAAACCGCTTCAACACTGGCACCAGGGCCAGCTTGATGGCATGAGCCCTCGTCCCCGCGATGTGATTCGCCGAGACCTCGTCGAGATCCTGAAAGCTGAGCTGCAAGTGCTCGAGCCCCACCTCCACCAGCATCGCAAGACGATCCTCCGTCAGCCCCACTCCCGAGGTAATCATGTTGACGTACAGGCCCGCCTCGCGCCCTGCACGAATCAGCTCCGGAAGATCCCTGCGGGCCAGGGGCTCGCCGCCGGTGAGATGCAGATGCAGAACTCCCATCTGTGCAGCCTGCTGAAAGACTCTTCTCCAGTCCTCGGTTGAAAGCTCAGATTCTGCCTTCTGCATCTCAATCGGGTTGGAGCAGTAGAGGCAATGCAGCGGACAACGGTGCGTCAGCTCCGCGATCAAAGAAAGCGGCGAGGAAGGCGCGAGCGTTGTGTTCGTCTGCGTCATAGATTCCTTCAGGCCCTGACTATTCCGCGCTGTGCCAGGCGGTTCAACACGCTCAGCACATCGCCCTGCACCTTAATTACATCGGCTCCTGCATACTCCTGAAGCAGCTCTGTAACGACCTCAGTTACATTCTTGCTGCCATCCAGCCGGGTCAAAATCTCGCGCGTCGGCCCCGTCAGATTCAGCGTGCCCTCCGGGATCAGCAACACATTCTCGGTAGGATGTAGGCGGCAACCCGGCGCCAGCCGAGGAGTCGAATTCAAGTCCATTGCAAAACTCCTTCGTCGTTCAATCGCAATCCGGAACAAACGCCCCGGGCGGAATATTGCCTGGCGTCACATAGGCGTAGTCAATCGCATCCAGTTGAGCCCACAGGATGGCGCACTTCGCCTCCAGCGCCGCAATCACCTGTTCCTGCTGCTCTCGTGTCGTAGCATGCGTCGAGACATAATCGAGCGCGAACGTGGCATCCTCAGGAGCCTGTGTAAGCCGCCCGACAAAGTAAGCCAGCCCCGGCACCAGGTATGGATAATGCAGGCGCATCTGGTCCATCCGCAGCGAGATCAGGTCGCGCGAAAACAGCTCAGTCAGCGAAGACGCTACTGCGGTCAGCAGCGAGTTGTCCCGCACCAGAGCTAAATATGCGTCCACCGCATAGCGCACCCCGGGAAGAACTCCCGTGCACGGAATTACCTGCTCCCGGCGCAGCCCCGAGGCTTCGGCAAGTTGTATCCACTTCTCCACGCCGCCGTAGCCATCTTTATCACCATCATGGTCGAGGATGCGCTTCCGCCACGCCCGCCGGAAGGCCGGGTCGTCGCTCTTGGCCAGAATCAGCGAATCCTTGATCGGAATCCGGCTCTGGTAGTAGTAGCGATTCAGCGCCCATGCCTGCAGCTGCCCGCGCGTCAGCTCTCCCTGGTGCATGCGAACATGAAACGGATGCCGATGGTGATAGCGGCTGTCACCTACCGCCTGTAACCGATCCCGCAGCTCCTGTCGCGAGAGCAAATTCGTCTCTGTCTCTACTGTCATCATTGGTCCAGTTGCCATCCGTCGTGTGCCACCTGCCATCCCGCTTCCACGACAGCACGATACTCCGCGCTCCGCGCATCGAGAATCGGGTTCGTGTTATTGATATGGACGAAGACCCGTCGAGGAAAGTCTATGTCCGCCAACAACGCAATCGTGCCATCCTCTCCGTTCAGAGGCACATGCCCGATGGCCCGCGCCATAGGAGTTCCCGTGTGCGTGCTGCTCAGCTCCGCATCGCTCCAGAAGGTCCCATCCACCAGCACCGTATCGCATGAGCTGTAGACCGCGCGCAGATCGTCCGTGATCTCAGGGACAGAGGGCGTATACGCCACCCTGCGGCCATCCTTCTCCAGCAACAGGCCAAGGCTGGCCTGCCCCGGCTCACCGGTATCCAGCTCACGTGCATAGAAAGGCAATCCGCCCTGAAGGGCGATCGGTGTGCAGGTTATCCCGGATTCGCCCAGCGGGAACGCCTTGGCGGGAACGATCTCCACCCACGTCAACTGATCAGGGACACGATGCAACATGCGGAAGAAGCTGTTCGCCTCAAGCGTCTTTTGCACCAGGGCCGTGGCATAGATCGTAAGTGGCTGAAACTCCCGCAGCAGCAGAACCCCAAGCACCTGATCCAGATCCGCGCTGGTCAGCACAATGCCGCGGATCGGCGTATTTCTCCGGCCAAACTTTGAGGAAGGTTGTAGTTCAGGATTCGTTTCGATCTGAAACCGAAGGTCGGGCGAGGCATTCAGCAGAAACCACTCTAGTCCATCGCCGGACACGATCGCCTGCAACTGAAGGCGGGGCCTCACACGATGAGAATCTGTCCGGCACAGCTCGCAGAGCCGGCACGAGCAATTCCACTGGGGAACACCACCGCCGGCGGCGGTCCCCAGCATCTTGAAAAGAAACATTCTTTAGCGTTCTGCAGGGGCGTAGCAGTTGATCTCGCAAGCCAGGTTTACTTCTTCGAAATCGGGACGGGTCCAGGTCTTC
>DATHJA010000346.1:0-2583 GCA_035316475.1 Edaphobacter sp.
CTACTTCCAGGTCGCCTACCTGATCGCCAAGGGCGACTTTCCCAAGGTGCAGCAGGAGGGCATCCCGGCCTTTCAGCAGAGCCTGGCACGAGTCGTGCCCTTTCTCGCCGATCGCGTCAGCGAGATCGACTCCTGGGACAAGGTCAAGCTGCTGACCGTACAGGTCAACCGCCTGACCCAATGGTCCTCTCCCGGCCTGCTCTGCATAGGGGATGCCGCTCATGCAATGTCTCCGGTCGGTGGCATTGGTATCAATATCGCTCTGCAGGATGCGGTTGCCACAGCGAACATCCTGAGCGAGGCTCTGCGGTCGGACTCGCTGACCCCACACCACCTCAGGCAGGTTCAGCTCTATCGCGAGAAAGCCGTTCGACGCACGCAGGCCGTTCAGGTCTTCGCGCACAGCATTCTCAATCGAGTTTTTCAGAACCCCGGCCAGGTCCATGCACCCTGGATCTTCCGGTTCATCGTTAATTTACCGGGCTTCAAATATCTCACCGGCCGTGCAATTGGCATGGGGATACAGCCGGAACATATTGCCCACCGCACAGAATCGCTTTGACCGCTCCTAGTTCCGATTGCTAAGCTGAATGTACATTTTGAAGGCGATGGGGTACCGCCTCTAACCGCAGCCACCGCTGCTGATGACTCCTACGATCCCTGTAGGAGGCTCATGCCTGCCATTGTCCGCGCGCTCCACTATCAACTCAGTCTGCTTCGTCACATCCTTCGCTGGCTCGTTCTGGCCTCAATCGCAGGCGTTCTTGCAGGCTCAGCCTCAGCGGTGCTGTTGATCAGCCTCACCTGGGCCACCGACACCCGTGAATCCCACCGCTGGATCATTGCCCTGCTCCCATTCGCCGGTCTCGCGATTGGGATGATGTATTTCTACCTCGGCCGCTCCGTCGAAGGAGGCAACAACCTCATCCTCGACGAGATCCACACCGAGATCCCGAGCACAAAACACGCTCCCGAACGCACCATTCCCGCGCGTATGGCGCCCCTGATCCTCATCGGAACCGCGGCCACCCATCTCTTCGGAGGCTCGGCCGGCCGCGAAGGCACGGCGATCCAGACCGGGGCTGCTCTTGCAGACCAAGTCACCCTGCTGCTGCGCCGGCTTCACCTGCACTTTCCCGAGCACGACCGGAGGACTCTGCTCATGGCCGGTATCAGCGCGGGCTTCGGGTCGGTCTTCGGAACACCACTCTCAGGAGCCGTGTTTGGCCTTGAAGTTTTGACCATTGGCAGCGTCGGCTACGATGCCATCTTTCCCTGCTTCGTCGCCGCCTTCATCGGCGATTACACGACCCACCGGTGGGGAGTTCATCACACCATCTATACCGTTACCCAGACCTCTCCAATCAACCCTGCGCATGTGCTCGCCGCCATCGCCGCGGGCATCGCCTTCGGGCTCACCGCTCTGCTCTTCGCAAGATGCACACACGCTATCAGCGCAGTCTTCAAGCGCTATATCAGCTATCCTCCGCTGCGGCCTTTTGTTGGAGGCGTCCTCGTCGCGCTGGCCGTGTTCGCCATCGGCACAACAAAGTACATCGGCCTCGGTATCCCCACTATCGTCGCCGCATTCTCAGAGCATCTGCCGCGATACGATTTTGCCGCAAAGTTCGCATTCACGTCGCTCACGCTTGGTGCGGGTTTCAAGGGCGGCGAGGTTACGCCGCTGTTTTTTATTGGAGCTACTCTCGGCAATGCGCTATCGAGCATTCTTCCACTGCCGTCCTCATTATTGGCAGCAATGGGCTTCGTCGCCGTCTTCGCGGGCGCAGCCAACACACCAATCGCGGGAGGCCTGATGGCGCTTGAGCTCTTCGGTCCCGAGGCAGGCGCCTACGCCGCGATTGCGTGCGTGGTCAGCTATCTCTTCAGCGGCCACCACGGTATCTATGGTTCGCAGCGGCTCAACGCTCGCAAACACCCTATTCGAAACCGCGATTCCAGGAAGAGATTACCCTAGTCTCCCGCTCCCAGCCCAACACACTGACGCTTCCTGTCCCCAGGGCGAAGAGGCTTCCCTGTCTTGCCTCAAGTAGCAGCCAGCGCGCGGCCAGAATCCGCAGGATATGGGCGTGGGCAAACAGTGCGACCTTGCCTCCGGCCGGGGATGCAGCCAGCGCGCGGGAGATCACCGCATCGGCCCTCTCACCGACGTGCTCGACGGTCTCGCCGTCGATAATCGGGTCCTTCCACACGCTCCAGCCGGGGACCTGGGCGCGAATCTCCGGGGTCGTCTTGCCCTCGTAGATGCCGTAGTCCCATTCCTTGAGGTTGTCGTCGATCACGGCCTGATTGCCGAAACCGGCGATGGTGCAGGTCTCGCGGGCGCGTTGCATCGGGCTGACGAATACCGCGTTAAAGCTGGTTCCCTTCAGAAAATCGCGTAGTTCCTCGGCCCGGCGCCTGCCATGATCGGTCAGGGCGATGTCCGTACGGCTGGTGTGCTGCCCGCTCAGGCTCCACTCGGTCTCGCCGTGGCGGATCAGCCACAGCTCAGTTCCTTCACTCATTCCGCATCCTCCGACTCACTTCTACTATCTTATGGGGTGATGGATTTTCAATTAA
>DATHJA010000347.1:0-3190 GCA_035316475.1 Edaphobacter sp.
GCAATCGCCCATCGAGGAGCCTTCCCCGTAAACCCCAGTCGCCGCTGCTGCGCCGTAGCATCCACCTTGATGACGACGCCATCGATCTCATACCCCAGCGAGTCCCGCAGGGGCTCCGCCTTCGCGATAAACGCGATCACTTCATCGATCGTCTTCACCGCCTTCGCATGCTGATTCACGCGAAACCCAGCCGTCTTCAGCGCATCTAAAGTCCCCGAATGCGTCGGGAGCAGCGTCTCTCCCCCTCGCAGCAGAAAGTAAGCATAGAGATCCAGCCGCCGTTGGGCTACGATATTCGGCTCCAGCGTCCGAATCGTCCCCGCCGCCGCATTCCTCGGATTGGCCGCCGGCGTCATCCCCGCAGCCTCCCTCTCCTCATTCAGCTTCAAGAACGCAGCCTGCGGCAGCACCACCTCGCCTCGCACCTCAAAGCTCTGCGGCAGCCCCGCATCCTTCAGCTTCGTCGCCGAAACACTCAGCGGAACCGACCGTATCGTCCGCACATTCGTCGTCACATCCTCGCCGATCGTGCCATCCCCACGCGTCAACCCGCGCTCCAGATGTGAAGACCCATGCGCCCCCGGCCCATAGTGCAGCGCCATCGAAAGCCCATCCAGCTTCAGCTCGCACACATACCGCACCGTCTCCGAAGCCGGCAACCCTGCCCGAACCCGCTGGTCCCACGCCCGCAGCTCCTCTTCGTTGTACGCATTGTCCAGCGATAGCATCGGCCGCGAGTGCGCCGTCTTCACAAACCCCTCGCGAGGCTTGCCCCCCACCCGCTGCGTCGGCGAGTCCGGCGTCACCAACTCTGGATGCGCCGCCTCCAGCTTCTTCAGCTTGTTCATCTGCGCGTCATACTGCGCATCCGTCAGCTCAGGCGAATCGAGGACATAGTAAAGATGCTCGTGATGGCGAAGCTCATCGCGTAGCGCCTGTATCTCTTGGTCGGGCGTAAGTGCAGTCGCCATAGCGACGATTATAAAGAGCGCCCCCGCCTCCAGCCCTAACCCAGGACCTCACCTCAAAGAGCCAGGCCACCATCAATCAAGATCTCGCCGCCAACCATGAACGCCGCCTCATCAATCTCCAGCTCAGTACAAGGAAGCTCCATCACTCCTCCGTGCGTGCGCAATCATCAGCTTCGACTCCGGGAAAAATCGTCCAATCCGCCCCAGGCGCTACATCCAAAGTTGTAATTGTCTCAAGGCAATGGGAGAGAGAATTGAATGACCCTTTTCCAGGGCATACAGGAATCACCCGCGATTGGCCCACAACTTCGCTATTCACAAAATAAGTTTGGTCTGACCATCTTCGCGCGGTGTCGAACCTCACGATAACACGATCGCGTTGGAGAGCAGTTTTATGGATTTCGCAAGAGCAAGGAGTTTCATGATTCGTCACCGCACAAGCCTCAAGGAGCTATCGCTGATCATTGCGGGTCTTGTCGTCGGACTATATCTAACCTTCGAGTTTGACCTCTTCCTCACATCCCATAACGCTACTCCGCACGAGCAGACGATCGAGCTTGATGAGGCGCTACTTCTCGGCGCGATTGTAGCCATCGGCCTCCTGCTGTTCTCCATACGTCGCTACCTCGAGCAGAAGCGAGAGACTGCCCGCCGCGTCGCCGCAGAGCAGCACGTACGCGAACTAGCCTTCCGGGATCCCCTCACCGGCCTCGCGAATCGCCGTCAGTTCGACGACGCGCTTAAAGCCGCCGCTGCCGCCCCTCCCCGCGAAGGTGCCGTTCACGCGGTGTTTCTTCTGGACCTGAACGGCTTCAAACAGATCAACGATATCCATGGCCATGGCATTGGCGATGAGGTCCTGGTCCTAACCGCACAACGCCTCCTCGGCGCCATGCGAGACGGAGACCTCGTCGCCAGGTTAGGCGGAGACGAGTTCGCCGTCCTCGCCCTGCACCTCTCCAGCTCCGAAGCCGCGACGAACGTCGCCTTTCGAGTCATCGAAGCTCTTGCAGCCCCCATAGCCACGGGCAATACGAAACATCAGGTCGGGTCCGGCATCGGCATCGCCCTCATCCCCGACGATGCGTCCACTCCCGAACAGGCATTGAGAAAGGCAGACCTCGCGCTCTACCGCGCCAAGGAAGAGCGCCGATCCGCGGTACGCTTCTTCGAGGAAGAGATGGATAAGCGTGTGCAGGAACGCCAGTGGCTGGAACAGGAGCTCCGCGCCGCAGTCGTCAACGGCGATATTCAGGCTTACTTCCAGCCCTCCGTCGATCTCAAAACCAGGATGATCGTAGGCTTCGAAGCGTCTCCCCGCTGGATCCACCCCTCCTTCGGAGAGGTCGCGCCCGACCGGTTCATTCCAATCGCAGAGGAGAGTGGACTCATCCATGAGCTGGCCGATCAGATCATGCGCCAGGCCTGCACTGCCGCCGCGCAGTGGCCACGCGAGATCGTCCTGTCTATCGACGTCCTCTCCAGCCAGCTCAAAGACAAAACATTGACGGCACGCGTAATCCAGATTCTTGAGGAGTCCGGACTTGCTCCCGAGAGGCTGGAGATCGAGATCACCGAAAGCGCTCTTGTCCGCGATCTTGAAGCTGCCAAACATATCCTTGGAGCCTTGCGCGAGGCTGGCGTCAGGATAGCGCTGGATAACTTCGGCACCGGTTACTCCAGCCTCTATCACCTGCGCAACTTTAAGTTGGACAAGATCAAGATCGATAGCAGCTTTATCCGCGCCATGGTTGCCGAGCAGGAGAGCGCCGAGATCGTCCGCGCGCTGGTCGGCCTCGCACATGGTCTCGGCCTCACCATCGCCGCCGAGGGAATTCAGGACTCTGAACAGCAAGCCTCTCTGGTCAGCAACGGGTGCGAGCAGGGTCAAGGCTACTTGTACAGCGTCCCCGTATCAGCCCAGCGCACCCTCGATGTAATCCACGAAGCTCTCATCCTGAAACTCGTCCACTGAAGACTCGAAACGTACTAGGGCGTATCGACATATAGGCTGCTTGTAAGTAACTGATTTATATAAAATCTGTCATCCTGACTTGTAAGCAACTGATTTATATAAAAAAATCTGTCATCCTGAGCGAAGTTAGAAGTGTCATCCTGAGCGGAGCTTCTCGCGGTTTTTTCGCGAGAAGCGCAGTCGAAGGACCTGCGGTTTGCTCGGAGAGCCAACCTGTTCAGCCTAGTTCCCGCGCATCTCAACC
>DATHJA010000348.1:0-5424 GCA_035316475.1 Edaphobacter sp.
TTGGGCCGCAGGATGACGAAGGGGGCTCCGGAGCGCTGGACCTCCTCTTCGACCGGGTGCAGAGGATCGTTGGGATCGAATCCGACGCTGGCCGAGCTCATCATGACGATCCTGCACTGGGCGCGGCTTGCTGCCTCGATGAAGGGAGCCATGAAGGTGTGGGGAGCCGCAGGGAGCGAGGGCTGCGGCTCGAGGAGAAAGACGCGATCGCATCCCTCCAGTGCAGGCGCGAAGGTGGAAGGATCGGTGTAGTCGAACAGGACAGGCTCTGCTCCTGCGAAGGGAGAGAAGCTCGCGGGGTTTCGCGTGGCGGCGCGGACCTGCTCGCCTGCATCGATGAGATGGTGAGTGAGGACGTGGCCGACTCGGCCGGTGCTGCCCAGGACCAGAATCTTCTGCATGGATTCTCCTTATTTCTGTCTGCTGATCTGCGATGGACTATGAGCGGGCTCTTCCAAATTGAAGGATGGCAAGGGTGAAGGACGCTGCCGCGGCGAGGCACCCCACGGTTCGAATGTGATTCCAGGCGGTCCAGCGCGGGACAAAGAACTCCCAGTAGCGTGCTGCCGACGCGTCTGCGGGGTGCAGATTTGCGAGAGCATCATTGAGCGGCACATTGAAGCCGAAGGTTGTTCCCATAGCCGCCAGGTAGAGCAGACTGCCGGCAAGAAGGTAGCGAGACCCGGCAGCTTGCCAGTGCAGCAGTGCCCATG
This sequence comes from Edaphobacter sp., assembly GCA_035316475.1. Lineage (GTDB taxonomy): Bacteria > Acidobacteriota > Terriglobia > Terriglobales > Acidobacteriaceae > Edaphobacter. The sequence goes on from DATHJA010000348.1 coordinate 714, forward strand.
CTCCAAGAGCGATGCACACGGCGGAGGTTCCGAAGAGCTGAATCGCAAACGACAGGTTGATGACAGAGACATTAATAGACTGCATAGCGGCGATGCCCTCTTCCGAGGGAATGCGCGCGAGGGCCTTCATGATGAAGCTGGAGAAGGCGAAGAAGACCCCACCGGCCGAGCCGGAGCCGAGCACAGCAAAGAGGGTCAGGGCAAGCAATCGAGGATGCCTTTTAGAGGTCGCTGAGGTGTTCATGGGCCTACTTTAGAGAGCCTGGGATGTGCGAACCATGGGCCAGCGTCTTCCATTCATTGCTATCCGTCTCGCGACGAGGCTAGAGTTGGAGCGTATGGACGACGTCCTGACAGACTGGCTCCGCGAGATCGATACCAATGCGGTGGTGCTCTGCCGCAGCCGCATGCCGGCTCCGTGGGGAATGAGAATCTCGGCGCGTGAGGGTGTGATGTTTCACATCGTCACGGAGGGCTCCTGCTGGCTACGGCAGCAAGGAGCTGGTCCGCTTGAGCTGCTCAAGGGCGATTTGGTCCTTCTTCCTCAGGGGCTCGATCATGAGGTGGTCGCCACGCCGGAAGACGAGACCGAGCCGCTGGAGCGGTTTTTGTCCAGGCCTTCGTTTCCGGCAAATGGAAATCCGATGACGACACTGATCTGCGGCGTCTACATGGCCGACGTCGAGTTGGCTCATCCCATGCTTCTGGCGCTGCCTCCCGTGATGCACTTCTCCTCGGAGACAGTGCGGGCAAAGCCTTCGCTGTCGTCGACGCTGGCGCTTTTGACCCAGGAGATCGAGGCTCCCTCGCCGGGAAGCGAGACGCTGGTGCAACACCTGTTCGACGTGCTGTTTGTATACATTGTGCGGGCATGGTCAGAAGAGGGCCCGGCGCAGCGAAGAGGGTGGCTCTCGGCCCTGAAGGAGCCATCGCTCTCGAAGGCGATGGCGCGGATTCATGCTGAGCCGGCGAAGACCTGGACAGTCGAATCCCTGGCCCAGGAGGCGGGGCTGTCAAGAGCGGCCTTCGCGCGTCGGTTCGCCGAGCAGGTAGGAGAGCCTCCGTTGGCATATCTGACGCGGTGGCGCATGATGGTCGCTTCGCGCCTGCTGAACAGCAGCGGAGCTTCGCTGGCCGAGGTCGCCGAACGCGTCGGTTACGAGTCGGAGTTTGCCTTCAGCAGGGCGTTCAAGCGCAGCCGCGGAGTTGCGCCTGCCCGGTTCCGCCAGATGCAGTGCCCGCGCGATGGGAACGCCTGACGGATCGAGGATCGGCGAAGTGAGGCGGAAAAGAGGCGATCTGGGCCGATCTGAGCCGTTCCGGGCCATTCCTGGCCGTTCCCGAAAAATTGATCTGCGGATGGCGATAACCGCACCATTGTTCGCGTTTCGCATTGCGGGCGCTTGTTGGCGTCCGCTACACTTTTCGCGGCGGGCGGATTATCTATGAAAATTCACGAGTATCAGGCAAAAGAGATTCTGCGGAAGTATGGTGTGCCGGTTCCAGGCGGCGAGATGGTTCAGACGCTGGAAGAGGCTGACAGGGCCGCCAAGGACCTTTTCGCTAAGGGCAACGCGGTCGTGGTGGTCAAGGCGCAGATTCACGCCGGAGGCCGCGGCAAGGGCGGCGGCGTGAAGGTGGTCAAATCGCTCGACGATGCCTCGAAGGCCTCGAAGGCGATCCTCGGGATGCAGCTGGTGACGCATCAGACCGGACCGCAGGGCCAGAAGGTGCAGCGTCTTCTCATCGAAGAAGGCTCCGCCATTGACCGCGAACTTTATCTCGGTATCGTGCTCGACCGTGCCGCCGCAAGGCTCGTCTTCATGGCTTCGCAGGCTGGCGGCATGGAGATCGAGGAGGTCGCACATGCGACTCCGGAGAAGATCTTCAAGGAATACATCGATCCGGCCATCGGCCTGCAGCCCTATCAGGCGCGCAGTCTGGCGTTCAAGCTGGGGCTGAAGCCCACACAGATCGCTCAGGCGACCTCGTTCATGCTCGGCCTCTACAAGGCGTTTGTCGAGACCGACTCGACCCTGATGGAGATCAACCCCTTCATCACGACCAAGGACGACAAGCTGCTGGCGCTCGACTGCAAGATCAACTTCGACGACAACGCCATGTTCCGCCACAAGGACCTCAAGGAGCTGCGCGACCTTTCGGAAGAAGACCCGCTCGAGGTGGAGGCGTCGAAGTTCGCCCTCAACTACATCAAGCTCGACGGCAACATCGCCTGCATGGTCAACGGAGCCGGTCTGGCCATGGCAACGATGGACATCATCGAGTACGCCGGAGGCAAGGCAGCCAACTTCCTCGACGTAGGCGGCGGAGCCAACCAGGAGCAGATCGAGAACGCCTTCGGCATCTTGCTGAGCGACCCGAATGTGAAGGCGATCTTCATCAATATCTTCGGCGGAATTCTGCGCGTGGACGTGCTGGCGACCGCAGTGGTCGCAGCTGCGAAGAAGTTGAACGTGCAGCTTCCGATTATCCTTCGCCTCGAAGGCACCAACGTCGAAGAGGGCCGCAAGATCCTGAAGGACTCCGGCCTGAAGTTCGAAGTAGGCGCAACTATGAAGGAAGCCGCAGATCTGGCAGTCGCAGCCGCGAAAGGTGGTAAGTAATGGCAGTTTTGGTCGACAAGAATACGCGGCTGATCGTGCAGGGCATCACCGGACGCGAAGGCACCTTCCACGCGAAGGGCTGCGCCGAGTATGGCACCAAGGTTGTGGGTGGAGTCACCCCCGGCAAGGGCGGAACGACGCATGAGGGCTGGCCGGTCTTCAACACCGTTGAAGAGGCCGTCAAGGAGACCGGCGCCAACGTCACAGTCATCTTCGTGCCCCCACCCTTTGCCGCCGACGGAATCCTCGAGGCCGCCGCAGCTGAGGTCCCGCTGGTGATCTGCATCACCGAGGGCATCCCTGTGCTCGACATGGTAAAGACCTGGGAGGTCGTCAAGCATTCGAAGTCGCGTTTGATCGGCCCCAACTGCCCTGGCGTCATCTCGCCCGGCAAGGCCAAGGTGGGTATCATGCCCGGCCGCATCCATAAGGAAGGCAACGTCGGCATCGTCTCGAAGTCCGGCACCCTGACCTACGAGGCTGTCTACCAGCTCACGCAGCGCGGCATCGGCCAGTCGACCGCCATCGGCATCGGCGGCGACCCCATCATTGGAACCACGCACATCGACGCCCTGAAGCTCCTCAACGAAGACCCCGAGACCGAGGCCATCATCATGATCGGTGAGATCGGCGGAACCGCCGAAGAGGCCGCTGCCCGCTACATCAAGGAGAACGTGAAGAAGCCGGTCGTCGGCTTCATCGCCGGGCAAACCGCACCTCCAGGCCGCCGCATGGGCCACGCCGGAGCGATCATCTCAGGCGGAGAAGGTACCGCCGCCGAGAAGATGAAGGCGATGTCCGAGGCGGGCATCACGGTCGTGAAATCTCCGGCTGAGATCGGCGACGCCATGGCGAGGGTGCTGGGCAAAGCTTAATCGAAAATTCACTCAGGCCCTATCGTTGCTGCCGGCGATAAAACAGACCGGCGGCCAGAAACACCATTGCCACTAGAAAGGCGAGTTGCGCGTGCTGCCGGGAGTGTAACCGCAGGCTGATGATGCCGTCGATGACCCAGGCGACGAACCCTGCAAACCAGATCCAGGCGGCATTGCGCATGCCTCTAGGATGCACCATGTGGGCCGGACTTTGGCTGGCCGTGCTTTACACTGAAAGAACTGGAAAAACAGCAAGGGAGAACTACGTTGTCACAGCGCACATTCAGCATCATCAAGCCGGACGCGGTCAAAAAGGGACACGCCGGCGCCATCCTGGCCGAGATTGAGAAGGCCGGATTCAAGATTGTCTCCATCAAGAAGGTCTCCATCTCCTCGGCGCAGGCCGAGGGCTTCTACTACGTTCACGCAGCGCGTCCGTTCTTCGGCGAACTGACCGAGTTCATGTCCAGCGGCCCCATCTTCCCCATGGTCCTCGAGAAGGACAATGCCATCGCTGACCTGCGCAAACTGATGGGAGCCACCGACCCGGCCAAGGCCGAGGAGGGAACCATCCGCAAGAAGTTCGCCGCCTCCATCGGCGAGAACGCCATCCACGGATCAGACGCCGAAGAGACCGCGGCCTTCGAGATCGGCTACTTCTTCGCCGGCCTCGAGCTCAAGTAGATTTCAAATATCGAAAAAACGGCAGGCGCCTTTCTAAGGCCCTGCCGTTTTGCTTCAGGGTGTCATTCCACGAGGCTCTTGCGGAGGTGAACGCATCGATCGACCACCTCGAATCCCAGAGCTTCGTGCACGCTTTCCGAGCTTCTCTCGTCACTCCACGTGTCGGAGGCCATCTCCTTGCAGCCCTGCCCGTGCGCCCACTCCTCTGCCGCGCGCATTAATGCCCCTCCGAGACCGCGTCTTCGAAACGCCTCGTAGACAAACCATCCTTCTACGAACCCCACCGGGTGCGCCGGATTGCAACCGTCGGCATGGGAACGCAGGCCGACCTGTAAAAATCCCTGCAACCGCCCCTCCTCGTCCTGCACGACAAAGATAGTCGCCGGTAGAGTCCCGCACATCTTCGTCTTCAGAAGGTGTTCGATCTCAGCGCGATGTTCCTCTGCGGTCGCATCCGGCCACAACACAGCACACATCGCCGCAATCGCCTGAGCGTCATCTGAGTCGGCTTGTCGGACATGCGGATCG
>DATHJA010000349.1:0-3237 GCA_035316475.1 Edaphobacter sp.
TGTTTTCGGTAGCTGGATCCAATCTTTCGCAGTGAATCGTTGTGAGAAACACGACACACAGGAGGAGAACGGGATGCCATTTCTTACCGTCGGGAGAGATGCGGGCAACATCGACCTTTACTTTGAAGATCATGGCGTGGGCAAACCCGTCGTCCTGATCCACGGCTTTCCACTGAGCAGCAGATCATGGGAGAAACAGCTTGCTCCCCTGATCGACAGCGGCCATCGCGTGATCCTCTATGACCGACGCGGCTTCGGCCGCTCCTCGCAGACCATCGCCGGCTACGACTATGACGTCTTCTCCGAAGACCTGCGCAAGCTCATCAAGCATCTGGACCTGAAACACCCTTCGCTCGTGGGCTTCTCCATGGGCGCAGGCGAGGTCGCGCGTTACATCTCACGGTACGGCTCGCACAACGTCGATCGAGCGGTCTTCATCGCCGGTACTCCTCCATACCTGATGCAATCCGAGGAAAATCCGGCGGGTGTGCCCGCCAGCGTGCGCACCCAGATTGAGGCGGCGGTAAAACAGGACCGGCTAACCTTCCTGACCAGCTTCCTCGAAAATATGTACAACGCCGACGCCCTGCTCGGCTCTCGACTGACGGAAGAAGAGCTTCGTTACAGCTGGAGCATCGGCTCCATGGCCTCGCCCTACGCCACGTTGAAGTGCGTCGGCGCGTGGTGGGCAGACTTCCGTGCCTGCGTCGCGAAGATCGACATTCCCACACTTATCATTCACGGAGATGCGGATCGCACGGTTCCCCTGGAAGGAAGCTCACGCCTGCTGCAACGCGCAATCCGTGGAAGCAGACTGGCCATCATCGAAGGCGCTCCGCACGGCCTGCTGGCAACCCACGCAGACAAGGTCAATCCACTGCTGGTCGATTTCCTGCGCTAGGCCTCTTCGACCGACACTGCGAAGCAAAGTGAAGGAATCAGCCTCTCTCAGAGAGGCTGATTGCTACCTACTCCTTCACAGCCTTCACCATCTGCTCCAAAGGATCAAGGAACGTGAATTGCACCAGCACCTGCGGCTTGCGAGCGGCTTCAATCTGAGCCAGCTTCGCCTTCTTCCAGCCCGCTGGAGCCTTGCCTCCCTTGAGATAGGAGAGCGATTCCTCGCCGGTAGCCGCAAGCTGCTTCAGCTGTTCCAGACGCGGACGCGCAGTCGCCAGCAGAGGTGACTGATTCATCTGCGCCGCCACCACTGGAGAAGCAGCAGCCCAGCTCTTGAACTCACGGTCGAGATCCGCTCGCGCCTTCTCATTTGCTGAAGGAGATTTCAGCAGCTCACGAACCAGCGTCGAGATCCGATACCGCGAGGGTGGATCCGGCCGCACCGCATCCACCAGATTGTCGAGCGGAGTAAGCTGCGAGGTGTGCTGGCCACGATAGCGCTCGCCAAACGTCACCGGCTCAAGGACGGATGCAAAGACGCGCAGCGCGTCGATGTCTTCCGTTCCGGCCAGCTCGCGAAGACCGGCGCCCTCGCGGGTCAGGTGAGCTGTATCCGCTGTGGCTTCGATGCGCACTGATTCCGCCCACAGGCGGCGGTACATGTCGTCCACGTCACGAACGCTCGCGGGCGACCAGAGACGTTCGGCGACAGCGGCGGTACGCGGCCAGATGCGTGAGTCGATGGAGAGTTCGTTGACGTGCTCGCCCCACATGCAGGCCTCGCCACCAAGAACAAGCTTGCTCTGCTCGGCCGTGAGGATCGTGTCCGCAGGAAGCGGATCGGCAAGGTAGTGCTCCTCGGCCGTCTTCATATGGTCGAGGTAGTAGGGCTGCGAAAGAATTCCCTGGTAACCGCGCTGCGCCGCATCATAGAGCGACTTGGCGCCACGCCACGAGTGGATGATGGCATCGGTCGGAAGCGCGGGGTTGAGGATCTCGTCCCAGCCGACCATGTGCTTGCCGTGCTTCTTCGCAAGCTCGAGCACCTTCTCACTGAAGTAGGTCTGCAGCTCCTCGGTGTTCTTGAAGTTGTGCTCCTTCATGAAGGCGACGACACGGGGATTATTCTTCCATTGCGTTCCGGGTGCCTCGTCGCCGCCGAGATGGAGGTAAGGATCGGGGAAGATGGTGGCCATCTCGCCAAGGAAGGCGTCGAGGAATTTGTAGGTGCTCTCCTTGGTCGGGTCCATCGCCACTTCTTCGACCCCGAACTCGCGGCGGATGGTGTAGGGACCGGGGTCGCTCGAAAGCTCCGGATAGCCAACCAGCCAGCTTCGCGTGTGCCCAGGCATGTCGAACTCCGGCACCACACGGATGCCGCGTGCGCGTGCATAGGCGACGATCTCACGCGCCTGCTCCTGCGTGTAGTAAAGGCCATCCGAGCCTGAACCGGCCAGCCCGGGATACAGCTTGCTCTCGATGCGGAAGCCCTGATCCTCGGTGAGGTGCCAGTGGAAGACGTTCAGCTTCACCGCGGCCATCGCGTCCAGATTGCGCTTGATCACCTCGACCGGCTCGAAGTGGCGACCAACGTCGATCATCAGGCCGCGCCAGCGGAAGCGCGGCGAGTCGTCGATGGTGACAGAGGGAACGATGAAGCCGTCGCCGCTGGGCTGGAACAGCTGCTCGAGCGTAGTAAGACCGCGCATCGCCCCGACGACAGTAGCCGCATGCAGCCTCACTTCGGAGGGAGTGACAGAAAGCTTATAGGATTCGTCCTCGTCAATAGACTGGACCGCCTCGCCTGCGCCATCGACCTCGATCACCAGGGTGGAGGAGCTGCTGGTCGTAATGCTCCGCTGGCGGGGAACACCGGTGCGGCGCTCGATCTGCTCGAGCGAGCGGGTGATGGCGTTGTCGAGACGCTCATCGTGGAAGCCCGTAACGCCAACCGTGACAGCATTGGTCCAGGCGAGTGCCCCGGAGCCGGTGGAGAGATGCGACGGCACTGGCATCAGCGTATTGACGAAGGCAGAAGCAGCGGGTGTCTGGGCAGCCACGCTACCGGTATAGCCTGAGATGTTGAACGCAGCAAACATGAAGGCAGCAGCAGCAATGGTGTGCTTCACCCAGGTTCTCCTTGGAGGATTTCTCTAGAGAACTATACAGGTTTCCCCGAGCCGCAGCGGAAGAGACCAGACCGCCGTCAGCGCGCCGCCTGAAGCATCTGAACCTTGCCCGTAGCCAGATCGTAGACTCCGCCGACGATCTTCAGCTTTCCGGCTTTGACTGCGGGGGCGATGATGGGCTGGAGGTCGTCCAGCCGGTCGACGCCGC
>DATHJA010000350.1:0-5062 GCA_035316475.1 Edaphobacter sp.
TCCCCACAACCCGCCACCCTGCCCGCCTGATCTCTACGACCATCCTTCGCTGCAAACCCTACTCTCCATCCGACCGCTATAATCAAGTGTACGCAGAGTTCACTCGCGACGTCGCGGAATGACGCTTATGACACCGGCAGCCACCTCCAATACGCACCCTGCAGAGACCTCCGGCATTCAGCCCTCCAGCCCCGATCCACAGCTCAACGCTCTGCTCCAGGGAGCTGCCATCGCCAACCTCGAACAGACAGGCTGGATCCGTGTCACGGGGTCGGATCGCGTCCGCTGGCTGAACGGCATGGCCACCAACTCCGTGCAGGACCTAACCGCAGGCTCCGGAGCCTATAACTTCTTTTTGAACGCGCAGGGACGCATCCAGGCCGTCGGCAACATCTTCGCTGCAGCCGACGAGCTGCTGATCGAGACCAGCCGCCAGCAGATCGCAACCCTGATCCCCTACCTCGACCACTACATCATCATGGACGACGTCGAGCTGGCCGACATCAGCGCCGAGCGCCACGGGTTGACCATCATCGGTCCCCAGGCCGCCACGCTTCTTGCCGGGCTCGGCCTGAGCGCAGATGCCCTGAAAGAGCTCGAGAACCGCACGCTTTCGTGGAACTCCACCACAGTGAGCGTAATCCGTGCCTATGGCCCGCTGGTGCCCCGGTACGAGATATGGTCTGATCGCGCCGACGACATCCTCGCGCTGCAGAAGGCCCTCGAAGAAGCCGGGGCAACGCCATGCGAGCCTGCGGCGCTCGATTGGCTTCGCCTACTGGAGGGGACACCGCTCTACGGCGTCGACATCCGCGACCGCGATCTTCCCCAGGAAACCAACCAGACCCGCGCCCTGCACTTCAACAAGGGCTGCTACCTCGGCCAGGAGATCGTCGAGCGTATCCGTTCTCGGGGCAACGTACACCGCACCTTCACCGCCTTCCTCCTGGATGGAACGCTTCCTGAACCCGGCGCGATCCTGCAGTCCGCCGGAAAACCGGCAGGCGAACTCACCAGCGTTGCAGCGATCCCGCTTCCCGGCAACCATGGCCCCAATCTTCAGCGGGCGCTGGGCTATATCCGGCGCGAAGCCTTGGAACGCCACGAACCGGTCCAGTATTCGGGTGGAACAGTCCATTCCGTCTCATCCCTTTTTCTCGCGGCGGAGATCGAATCTCCGCCCCCAAGCATCTGATTCTTCTGAGAGACCAACACTATGTCCGAGCAAAATAAGCCCTTCGTCGTTACCGATCGCCGCAAATTCAACCTCGATGGTGAGCTGCGCCCCGACGCCGACCCTTCTCCGGAGCGGGACGAGCGCGAGACCGCCCAGACTGCGGGCCCGATCGAGATTCCTTCCTCCGCTACACTCGTCGAGCCGGACGAGCCAAACGCCACTGCCGATGAAGACCTCGACGAAGAAAGCCTCGACGACCTGCCTCTTGGCCCGACCCCAGAGCAGAGCGAGCAGTCCCGCGCGGCCTATGAAGCCACCTCCGAGCGCTTGGACACTGCCATCCGCGCCGCCAACCCCGGAGCCGATCATCCGCCTGCCATGAACTTCGAGACGCTGGTGCAGTCCATCTACATGACCACCATCGTCCAGCTTGGCGGCGCCACCCCCGAGGGCCAGCAGCCCCAGGTCGACCTGCTGGGGGCACGCCAGAGCATCGACATGCTCAACATCCTGGCGGAGAAGACCAAGGGCAACCTGACGCCATCGGAAGAGCGCCTTCTCGACAACGCGCTCTTCGAGGTACGCATGGGATTCCTTGAGATTACCCAGGCCCTGGCTCGCTCCGCGGCGGCCAAGAACCCCAATAATCCCACCCCCGGAAAGCCGAGCATCGTTCGCTGACGAATGGAGGCGACGCTCACCTTTCTTGGTACGGGTACCTCCATGGGAGTTCCCACACTGGGCTGCGACTGCGCCGTGTGCTCTTCCGCAGTCTCACCGGAGGGCGACGCACGCAATCGCCGCACCCGTCCTTCCCTGCGTCTTGCCTACAACGGCCACATTGTCGTCATCGACACCGGCCCCGACTTTCACGCGCAGTCCATCCGCGAGAATATCCGCCATATTGATGCCGTTCTCTACACGCATGGTCACGCCGACCATATCCTCGGCTTTGACGACCTGCGGCCTCTCAGCTTCCGCCAGAAGGACGGCCTTCCCCTCTACGCCGATGAGGACACTGCCAGCACGCTCACGCGGATCTTCGACTACACGTTCGGCACCCGAGAACGCTACTCCACCGCCGCGCGAGTGACGCTCCACCCGCTCGACGAGACCACACCCGGCGCCGGCATCGATCTCTTCGGCGCCTGCTTCCAGCGGATTCCCGTCACCCACGGCACCCAGACCATCACGGGCTATCGCTTCGGCTCCGCCGCCTATCTCACCGATATGAGCGACATCCCCCCGGAAAGCGTCCCTCTGCTCCAGGACCTCGATATCCTCATCCTCGACGCTCTTCGCCGCCAGCCGCATCCCAGCCACTCGCACCTCGAACGCTCACTCGGCTTCGTCGAGCAGCTGAAACCCCGCCGAGCTTTCTTCACCCACATCAGCCACGACCTCGACCACGCCCCGACCGAAGCCGAACTTCCGCCTCATGTACGGCTGGCCTACGACGGCCTCCAACTCACCTTCGAGATCGCCTGATGTCGAGCGCCGCCACAAACGCAACTCCGAACCGTATGCAGATCTACCGTTCACTCTCCGAGCTTCCCGTTCCCTTCGGCCCCACCGTCGCAACCATCGGCAACTTCGACGGCGTTCATCGCGGACACCAGTGGGTCATCGGCGAGGTCATCGCCCGGGCCCGGGCGCTTCACGCGCGCTCGCTTGCCGTCACCTTCGATCCGCATCCGGCTCACGTGCTCCGGCCCGAGACAGGCCAGCCGCTGATTACTCCGCTGCAGCAGAAGCTCGACCAGCTGGCCGCCACCGGGCTCGATGCCGTACTGGTGCTTCCCTTCACGCGGGAGCTCTCCCAGACGACGGCACGCTCCTTTGCCGAGGACGTCCTCAAACAGCGGCTCGGCATCGTCGAGCTGCACGAGGGAGAGAACTTCCGCTTCGGCTATCGCGCCGAGGCCGGTGTCGAATCACTCGAAGCCCTCGGCCGCGAACTTGGCTTTCACGTCTCCATCTACTCCCCCCGCATGCTGCGCGGAGACGCCATCTCCTCCAGCCGCATCCGCCGGCTCATCGCCGCTGGCGACATGGACACCGTGCGCACTCTCCTCGGCCGTCCTTTCTCCATAACAGGTACACCTGCCTCCGGTCGCGGCTATGGCACGCGCTACACCGTGCCGACCATCAACCTGGCCCCCTACCCGGAGCTCATCCCGGCCATCGGGGTCTACATCACCACGCTCACCATCGCCGGCGCCGCGGCTGGATCGAAGACCCGCTTCGACGCCGTAACCAACGTCGGCAACCGTCCCACCTTCGGCCCTGAACACGGTCCCGCCTCCTTCACCATCGAGTCCCACCTGCTCAACTTTCACCCCATCGATCTGACCGAACAGACACCCCTGCAGCTGTCCTTCCTCCACCGTTTGCGCGACGAGATCCGATGGCCCTCCCCCGAGGCCCTGCGCGAGCAGATCGGCCGGGACGTACGCTACGCCCAGCGCTACTTCCACCTCTGCCGTCTGCTGGCCCCATAACCATGTCAGTTGCTAAGCGCCAAGACTAAAGGCTTGAGCGTACTTAGCACTTGCGTTACAAAACAGACCAGAGACATGCGTTACGGCGAAGTGGAACCCTTTGTTCCTCGGCTTTGGTCATACGCACGAGTTGTCGGTTGTCATTTCTCCTGCAAGCTGTGCGGATGACAATAGGGTTCTCGATTTCGGGTATGATCCCTGCAAGTTCACCTAAGCCTTCGGCTATGAATCGACAAGTTTTAACTGCCATCCTGAGCTGTGCCCTCTTTCTCGCCGACGCTAATGGTCAAACAAAGGGGGCGCCTCCCCACTCTCTCTGCAGCCAAGTCTCGATGTTTGATGAGCACCCCATTACATCTTTGCCAGTCAGTGTTCAGCGGAGAATTCGAGAAGTTTTACATATTGATATCTTGGCGATCGTTCACGATCCAGGCATGGGCATAGACACAAAATGGCCTGACGTGAAGCTTGACGCTATCCAGATACTCCAGCATCCGACAGGCAGAACTCTGTATGCAGTTCATTGGGGTCATCCTCAATTTGGTGTCAATGGCGCGGTGTGGATTGTGGAACTAGAAAAGAATCGCGGAAGGAATATTGGACCTGCATCCAAAACTGGTGGCTCATTTAGCGGTTGGGGTATGCAGGTACTCTCGGCATCCGATGATGGCTATCCAGAACTGATGTTCGCTTCCAAGGGATATCACGAGGGTGGTGGAGGCGAAGCTGAGGCAGTATGTGCTCGAAAAACAGGGTCTATCTACATCATCGCAGCCTGTCCGGTAGGCTGCTTCGATCAACTAAACGCCCGATGAGGTCGTTATCCCCGGAAGACGAATTTCGGAAACCTCGAATTCATGAGTCTGCGTTCCTGCGGGATTACCACATTTCCCAGGCCTCGACGACGAGACTAGGTATTTAGAAGCAACGGCAAAGACCAGCCCTAATCCCTATCTTTAGGCCCCTACCGCCGCAAGGGACTTGTAACGGATGTTCCCGGTCCAAAGTGTAACGGGATGTTCCGGTACATTCAGGCTAGCGATCTGAAGAAAATGTGTCATTCCGAGCGAAGTTTCGGCGGATGCCGGGTGCCCCATTCATGGCGCGGGCATCATCCAGCCTGTTTCTAAAGATCTGAAGAGTCGATTCGTAGCGCGCATATCGCTTATGTGGTAGCTCGTGCACAACTCAACTTAGTATTCGCGGGTTTGGACAACCTTCATCGCCGCAAAGAACAGAATTGCGGCTAAGCCGAACGAGAAGGCCATTGCAGTCCACGGGACCGTGTGTGCGAGCAGAGGCGAACCCTCTCGCATGGCATGAAAGATATTGACGGAGGCCGGCAAAGGCGCGCGGGCAGACACCAACCACAACGCGGCAGAAG
>DATHJA010000351.1:0-4375 GCA_035316475.1 Edaphobacter sp.
GCCCTGATGATCAGCGAGACGTATCTGCACCCGAACGGACAGCTTCCGGCGTATGAGTGGAACTTCGGCGATGTGAATCCGCCGGTGCATGCGTGGGCGGTGCTGTATGTGTACCTGACAGAGAAGAGCCTGCGCGGGGGAGAGGGTGATGTTGAGTTTCTGAAGAGCTGCTTCAGAAAGCTGCTGCTGAACTTTACCTGGTGGGTGAATCGGAAGGATCGGTCGGGTCACAACATCTTCGAGGGCGGATTTCTGGGGTTGGATAACATCGGAGTCTTCGACCGAAGTGCGGCGCTGCCGGATGGAGGGTATCTGGAACAGGCGGATGGCACGGCGTGGATGGCGATGTTCTCCCAGAATATGTTGAGCATTGCGCTGGAGCTGGCCGCAAAAGATGAGAGCTACGAGGATGTGGCGGTGAAGTTTCTGGAGCACTTTCTGTGGATCGCGGGCGCGATGGATCCCCAGGGAGACAGCGAGAACGAGCTGTGGGACAGCGAGGATGGGTTCTTCTACGACGTGCTGTACACGCCGGATGGAAAGGGATGCAGGCTGAAGCTGAAGTCGATGGTGGGTCTGCTGCCGTTGGCGGCGGTGTCGATTCTGCCGCCGGAGCTGGTGGAGAGGTATCCGCGGCTGATGGCGCGGGTGAAGAACTTCTTCGAACGCAGGCCGGAGTTGGCGTGCAATCTGCATGAGCCGGATGTTCCGGGCGAGTATGGGCGGCTTATGTTGTCGGTGCTGAATCGGGAGAATCTGAAGCGAGTTCTGGAACGGATGCTGGACGAGGAGCAGTTCCTTGGGCCCTATGGGATCCGGTCGATCTCGCGGGAGCATTTGAAGAATCCTTATGTCTTCGATCTGGATGGGACGAGGTATACGGTGCAGTATGAGCCGGCGGAGTCGACGACGCGGTTGTTTGGGGGGAACTCAAACTGGCGAGGGCCGGTGTGGATGCCGGTGAATGCGCTGCTGATTCGGGCATTGCTGCTGTTGTTCCAGTACTACGGCGATTCGTTCAAGGTGGAGTGCCCGACGGGCTCGGGGGTGGAGAAGAACCTGTTCGAGGTGGCTCACGAGATCGGCGACCGGCTGTCCAATATCTTCCGCGTGAATGAAGAGGGGAGGAGGCCGGTGTATGGGGACACGGAGAGATTCCAGACCGATCCGCACTGGAAGAATTACCTTTTGTTTTATGAGTATTTCCATGGGGATAACGGCGCCGGGATCGGCGCGAGCCATCAAACCGGATGGACGGGGCTGGTCGCGCGCTTTCTGCACCTATTCGACAGCGTGAAGGCGGGCGATGTACTGAGCGAAGGGACGGGCTCGCTGGTGCAATCCAAGCCATTGGCGTTAGCGGAGAGTGTTGTGCCTGGAGCAGAGGTTACGGCGGCGAAGTAAGCAAAGGGACGGAGCACGTGAGACTGGATTCGGTCTTTGTGTGCGATTTTTTTGCTGAGATTGAGGCGATGCGAACAAGATTGCGCTGGCCGATTTGAAAGCTGTCTGTAGAATGATGAGCAACAGACCCGCTTTTAAACTGAAATTCACCTCGTAGTCATGCAACCTGCCGCTTTTGTGGCTCTTTTCGGGAGTTCGTAATGGCACCAGCAAGCTTTGATGGATTGAGGATTCTCTCACTTGAGTCGCGCCGGTCGAGCGAGATGACGAAGCTGATCCGGACCTACGGGGGCGAGCCTTTTGTTGTGCCGGCGATGCGCGAGGTGTCGCTGGAGTCGAACCGCCTGGCGCTGGAGTTTATCGACCGGTTGATTGCGGGCGACTTCGACCTGGTGATCTTTCTTACCGGCGTGGGCGTGCGGTCGTTGATGGGCATCGTGGAGGAGGCGGGCAAGCGGGAGAAGTTTCTTGCGGCGCTGAAGAAGACGCGCATTGCCGCGCGCGGACCGAAGCCGGTTGCGGCGCTGAAGGAGCTGGGGGTTCCGATTGCGGTGCTGGCTCCAGAGCCGAATACCTGGCGGGAGATGGTGACTGCGGTGGAGCAGGAGTATGACGAGGCGCTCTCCGGTTTTCGGGTTGCGGTGCAGGAGTATGGGACCTCGAACCCGGAGTTGCTGGAGACGCTGGCGGAGAAGACGGCTTCGGTGACCAAGGTTCCGGTGTATCAGTGGGCGTTGCCGGAGGATCTGCGGCCGTTGCGCGAGGCGGTACTCGGAGTGGCTAGCGGAGGCGTGGATGTAGTGCTGTTTACGACGGCGGTGCAGGTGATCCATCTGTTCGAGGTGGCCGGGCAGATGGAGTCTGTGGATGAACTGCGGGTGGGGCTGCGGTCGATGGCGGTGGCCTCGATCGGGCCGACGACCACCGAGGCTCTGAATCAGTATGGAATTACACCGGACTTTGAACCGTCGCATCCGAAGATGGGCTTTCTGGTGAATGAGGCCGCGCAGCTGGCGGGGAAGCTGGTGGAAGAGAAGAAGAACAACGGCGCCCGCAGCCTGAGCGCGCGACAGGCGGGGCTGCGGCTGGCGGTATCGCACGTATCGGGAGCACAGGCATCCGAGACAGAGAAGTCCTCCGTCGACGTGTCGCTGGAAGATAAGAAGACGATGGCTCCGATCGATTTTCTGCACGAGATTACGAGCCGCATTGCTTCGGCGGATTCGTTCCATAAGGTGCTGGGAAGGATCGTCGATTTTGTGACGACGGTGATTCCGTGCGACTCCTGTTTTATCTACGTGCTGGATGGAGACAAGTTGACTTTGCGGGCGTCGAAGAATCCTCACGCGGATGTGGTGGATCATCTGGGCATCAAGCTGGGGCAGGGCATTACGGGCTGGGTGGCCGAACATCGTGAGCCGGTGGCGCTGGCCTCGAATGCGTCAGAGGATCCTCGGTTCAAGCCATTCAAGAACCTTCCGGAAGACCGCTTTGAAGCGATGTTGTCGACGCCGATCCTTTGTGCGAGCAAGGTTGTGGGCGTAATGAACTTGCAGCATCGTCTTTCATACCAGCACACCACCAACGAGGTGCGGCTGCTGTCGACGATCGGCTATCTGGTGGGAGCCGAGGTGGAGCGAGCGCGGCTGGAGAACGAGAACGCGCAGCTGGCAGGAAGACTGGAGGCGCGCAAGGCAGTGGAGCGGGCCAAGGGAATTCTGCAGCGCGATATGCGCGTTGGCGAAGAGGAGGCCTACCGCATGATGCAGCGCGAGAGCAGGCAACGCAGAAAATCGATGCTGGAGATTGCGGAGGCGATTCTGCTGGGCGAAGAGATCCGCAAAGGGCAGGCTTCTACCGAGCAGAAGCCTGCGACGGGCAATTGATCTATTCGCCGAGCGTGTAGGGGAGTGCGAAGCGTCCGATCTGGAGGATGGCGCGGTCTCCCGGAGGCCAGATGCGGAAGCTTTCGACGCGCGAACCCGTTGCCAGGTGATTTGCGGAAGCAGTTCCGCGCTTTGTCCCGGTGGATGCGTCATAGAAGGTGATGGAGAGAGAGCCCTCTTTGCGCGTCCATCCGATGACGTAGCTGCCTGGGGAGAGAGCCACATCGCCGAACGAGATGGGAGACTGGACGAGGAGGTAGTGCGAATATTTTCCGTCGGCGGAGTAGCCGGCGGTGATGAGCACGACGCCTGCGATCAGTTTTCCCTGCGCATCGATGATTCCGGATGCGGTCCGCATCTCGGTCTCGATGCGCTCGCGCACGACCGGGGCGCGGGCGGGAAGGGCCGAGGCTAGCTCGTCGGGAGTAGCCGTTCGCCAGGAGGCTTTGGATTGCGCCGCCATGAGGCCAGAGAACAACGATAGCGATGTGGCAAGTACGACGATGGAGAGTTTGCGAGTACGCATGATGGGTGATGGGCTCATTTGAGGTGGACGATGCCGCGCTGAATGGCGACGGTGGCGGCGTGAGTGCGATCGCCGACGCCGAGCTTTCCGAGCAGGCTGTTGATATGGGTCTTCACGGTGGCTTCGGAGATCTGGAGATCGGATGCGATCTCTTTATTGGAGCGCCCGGCGACGATGCGCTCGAGGACATCCTGCTCTCGCGCGGTGAGGGCTGGACCGCTCATGCGTTCGGCGAGTTTTTCGGCGATGGCCGGGGAGAGGCGCGTTTTGCCAGAGTGAACGGCCTTGATGGTGGAGGTCAGCTCCTCGACGGTCATCCCTTTGAGGAGGTAGGCGCGGGCGCCGGCCTCGAGGGCGCGGTAGATGTCTTCATCGCCGTCGAAGGTGGTGAGGACGATGAAGCGCGCGGCGGGATCGTCATTGCGGATGCGACGAATGGTCTCGACACCCGAGAGACCAGGCATCTGGAGGTCCATGAGGGTGATGTTAGGGCGCAGGCTGCGGTACAGCCGGATGGCTTCGACTCCCTCCGCGGCCTGGCCGACGACCTCGATCTCGG
>DATHJA010000352.1:0-7393 GCA_035316475.1 Edaphobacter sp.
AAAGCTCCATTCATGGTGATAAACGCTGTACTGACAGCCTTGTACGTATGACGGGGGCCTTTGTCCCAGACTCCATGTCCCGGTCCTCGCACTGCCGGAAAGAACATCGGGCTCGATGTCGCCTCCGTTAACGTTCCTCCACGCGCAAACGTAAGCAGCGATAGAAACGGCGTCCCCAAAGGTGTATTCAGCGAGCAATCGCGCAACGTGACCTGCACGACCCACGATCCCTCCAGTTTTTTGCTCTCCCAGTCATCATCCGGCCACGACGCGGCCTGCGCCGAGGCCATGCCTAGAAAACCAGTCAGCAACAGTAACGCAAAGCTCTTTCTATAGTTAGCTTTCATAAATCCTCCTCGTAGATCTCCTCGGCCGCGTTCTATCCAGCCGAGGTAGCCCTATACTCTTCTCAGTCACGCATCGATGTACTTAGGCCATGCTGAAGATTTCTGAAAGTTTCTGAGTATCGCTCACTGTGCTCTGCGGAGGCATTTCTCTTGAAGGACACCCAGCCTTGCATCTATGACTTCGGGGATTTCCGCATCGACACCGGCAAACGACTGTTGCTGCGTTCAGGAGATCAGGTTCCCCTCAGTCCGAAGGGCTTCGACACTCTGCTTCTGCTTGTCGAAAACCGTGGCAAAGTTCTCGAAAAGCAGCAGATGCTCAGTGCCATCTGGCCGGATACGGCGGTTGAAGAAAATAATCTCAACCAGAACATCTCGACCCTCCGCCGTGTCTTCGGCGAAACCCGCGGAGAAAACCGTTACATCGCGACCATTCCAGGCAAAGGCTATTGCTTCACCGCAGAGGTGCGCACTGCCCAGTTCATTGCCTCGGAAGAACCTGCCACACACATCATCATTGCGGTTCTCCCCTTCGAAAACCTGAGCGCGGATCCTGAGTGGGAATATCTGGCCGATGGCCTGACCGAAGAGACCATCGCCGCCATCGGACAGATCGATCCGGATCATTTCAGCGTCATCGGACGGACCTCCGTCATGTCCTACAAGCGGACCCACAAGACCCTCGCGGAGATAGGACAGGAGCTCGACGCCTCTTACCTCGTCGAAAGTTCCCTCCGCGCAGAAGGAGATCGCTTCCGCATCATCTCCAAACTCATTCGCGTTCGTGATCAGCTGCAGATCTGGTCCGCTTCCTACGACAGCGAACCCAGCAGCTTTCTCAGCTTTCAGCGCGAGCTCAGCATCACCATTGCGCAACAGGTCCGTCTCCGGCTCTCTCCCGCTCGCCTTACCGCGCTCGCAAACCGTCAAACGCAGAACCCTGAAGCCTACGATCTATACCTCCGAGGGCGCTTCTTCTGGAATCAATTCACCCCTCTCACCACACGCCGCGCCATCGAATACTTCACCCAGGCCACTGCACTCGATCCGGATTACGCACTCGCCTGGTCCGGTCTCACCGATGCCTTCTGCTCCAGTCCCATTACCGGCGACGCACCCCCACTTATGGTTCTGCCGCGCGCCCGCGAAGCTGTAGACAATGCCATCCGCTCCGACCCGACGCTCCCTGAGGTTCAGGCATCGCTCGGTTTCTTCAAGTTCTGGCTGGGTTGGGATTGGGCTGGTTCCGAGATGGCACAGCGCAAAGCCATCGCTCTTGATGCAAGCTATGCCTTCGCCCATCGCATGCTGGGAATCGTTCTATCCCATCTATGCAGGCATGAGGAAGCCATCGCTTCGATCCGGCGCGCCCGCGAGCTCGATCCCCTGAGTGCGATGAACCGCGCGCTCTCCTCCCAAATCGCCTTTGCCGCTCGCGATCTGGACGCCGCTCTTCATTTCGCCCGCGAAGCCGTCGTGATCGACCCCGAGTTTTGGATCGGCTATCACCAGCTGGCGCAAGCGTGCTTTCATCTGCAGAAGAATGAGCAGGCCTTCGAATATCTCAACCAGGCCAATCGCCTCAGCTCTGGGAATTCAAAGGCTCTTTCGCTGCGCGGTTATATGCTGGCTCGTTCCAATCAACGCTCTGAAGCCCTCGAACTCCTTGAAACGATGAAGTCAATCTCCCTTCAGCGCTTCGTTCCCCCTTATGCCTTTGCCCTCATTCACGCTGGCCTCGACCAGGATGAGCTTGCACTGGATTACCTCGATCGAGCCTTCGAGGCACATGACGTTCACCTGGTCTTCCTCGCCGTAGACCCCAAATGGGACCGCTTTCGGGATAATCCGCGTTTCGCCCGTGTCTTCAGGAGCTGTGGATTCTCCGAAGCGAACCTTCTTTCCTTCAGCCATTGAGGTAATTCGCAGGCATCGCTCACCCAAACCAGTAGCCGTCCCGGTCGCCCTCCCGCGCCCCGCAAGGTCGAGCCAGCATGCGATGGTTGGGAGTGCTCTCGTCCGCAAATCTCCTGTTATCAATAAAACATATCTCTGTTTTCCTCATCGGGAGGGCTGCACCATAAGTAGTGCAAATATAAAAGATTTTCGAAAAAATTTGCCGAATATGCTAACCTTCTCACATCGTTTGAAACAGATTGGTTTTCTGCAATGCTTGTCCTGCGCGAAACCCCGTTTGTATCTACGGCAATTCATTGAGTTGGAAACGAAGGAAAGAAACAACATGGAACAGGGAACAGTGAAGTGGTTTAATGACGCAAAGGGGTTTGGCTTTATTAGTCGCCAGAACGGAGAGGACGTCTTCGTGCACTACTCGGCGATTAATACCAGTGGCTTCAAGAGCCTTCAGGAAGGCCAGGCAGTTCAATTCAACGTGGTAAAGGGACCAAAGGGTTGGCAGGCTTCGGACGTTCAGCCTCTCTAAACTCCTGATACTAGGCCAGCGATCATTTTTGCAGAAGGGGATGGCTCTGAGCTGTCCCTTTATGCATGCCATAAGATTAATAGATTCAGTCACATAGATCCAGCCTCATTGATCCAGATCGAATCACTCCATACACCTGTGCTCGCTGTTTCCTGTCCTGAAGGGATTGCCCTGTCAAGAGGGAAGTTTCGTAAACCATTAGATATCAATAGATTACTTCTGCGGATTCAGTCCGCTGCTTATGTTAGAATTAAGTACAGATAGAAAGAAAAGTCCCCGGCTTCCCCGGGGACTTTCTCTTTTGGAATCAAGATTATACCGATAAAGCCTTTGTTTGGAATATCTTACCTTTAGTATCCCAATCTAAGCCTCATGGAATCAATATTTTGCACAGAAACCGGTGGGGGATCAATCGTCTCCCGCTGCTCCCAGGGCCATGTCGACCAGGGTCTTCTCCTCGATGTCGTGGGCCTTGGCCGAACCGGTCGCCGGAGTCGCGCTCGCGCTCCGTTTCACGCTCAGCACGGCCCGGTCGCGGGCTAGCCGCCGCAACAGCGGCATGACGTAGAAGAAGGCTCCCATGTTCGCCGGCTCCTCCTGGACCCAGACGATCTCCTCGGCGCCCGGATGCTGGTCGAGAGCGGCCTGCAGCTCCTCCTCCGGCCACGGATACAGCTGCTCGACAAAGATGATGCCGACGCCCTTGTCCTTGCGCTTCTCGCGCTCGATGCGGAGGTTATGCCCGATCTTGCCGCTGCACACCAGCAGGCGGCGTGGATTCTGCACCTCGTTGTCGGGAAGCACGTTCAGGAAGCGGTCGCGGCCGAACGCCGCCAGCGAAGACGAAGCGTCTGCATGTCGCAGCATGCTCTTCGGCGTGAAGACGACCAGAGGCTTGCGCCACGAGCGCATCACCTGCCGGCGCAGCAGATGGAAGTACTGAGCCGCCGTCGAAGGCTGGCAGATCTGGATGTTGTCGTTGGCGGCAAGCTGCAGGTAACGCTCGATGCGCGCGCTCGAGTGCTCCGGTCCCTGGCCCTCGTAGCCGTGCGGCAGCAGCATCACCACGCCGGAGAGCAGGCCCCACTTCGCCTCGCTGGGGGCGATGAACTGGTCGATGATGATCTGGGCTCCATTGGCGAAGTCGCCGAACTGAGCCTCCCACAGCACCAGAGCCTCGGGGTAGTCGCGAGCGAACCCGTACTCGAAGCCCAGCACCGCAGCTTCGGAGAGAAGAGAGTTGTAGACCTCGAACCGGCCCTGCTTGTCGCTGAGATGCGAGAGCGGAGAGTAGCGAGCTTCGGTCTCGATATCCACGATGACTGAGTGACGCTGGTTGAAGGTTCCGCGCTGCGAGTCCTGCCCGGTCAGGCGGACCATGGTTCCATCCTCAAGCAGCGAGGCGTAGGCGACCAGTTCGGCCATGCCGTAATCGAACGGCTTCGCTCCAGAACCCATCTCCTGGCGCTGCTCGAAGAGCTTCTTCACCTTCGGGTGGATATGAAAATCCTTCGGAACCGTGGTGAGCTTCGTCACCAGCTCGCTGACACGCTCGGCAGAGATTCCAGTGTTCACCTCGTAAGCAGGATCGTACTCACCGCCCTTGTACTTGTCCCAGTAGGAGGGAAGAGTGGACAGGTGAGGGATATGATCGGCCTTGGTCGCCACCTTCTGCTGGTCGAGGAGCTCCTGCTGGATATTTTCAGCTTCCTTCGAAGGATTGACGCCGATCTTCTCCGCATACAGCTGATAGAGCGGCTTGTGGTCCTTGATGATTGCGTAACGGCGAGGCTGCGTGACGGTTGGATCGTCTACCTCGCTGTGACCATGGCGGCGGTAGCCGATCAGGTCAATGACAACGCCCGCGCCGAAGCGTTGGCGGAACTCGGTCACGATGGTCGCAACGCGGACGACAGCGTCCGGGTCCTCGGCGTTGACGTGGAAGATCGGAATCGGTAGCCGCTTGGCGATGTCGGTAGAGAAGCGCGAGGAGTTCGACTCCTCGGGGTTCGCCGTGAAGCCCAGAAGGTTGTTGACGATCACATGGATCACTCCGCCAACGCTGTAACCGGGCAAGGTTTCCATATTGAGGGTCTCGGCCAGGATGCCCTGTCCGGCGAAGGCGGCATCGCCGTGGATCAGGATGGGAAGGACCTGCTTTTTGCCTCCCTCGCCGATGCGTTCCTGGCGGGCGCGGGTGCGGCCGATCAGAACCGGATCGACGGCCTCAAGGTGACTCGGGTTCGAGGCCAGGTGAAGGCTGATGATCTTGCCGCTCGGCGAGGTGTAGTCGCCGGTCGCGCCGAGGTGGTACTTCACATCGCCGCCCCCCAGGGTGCTGCGCGGATCGACGTCTTCAAACTTGGTGAAGATCTCCGACGCCGGCCGGCCAATGGTGTTGGTCATCACATTCAGGCGGCCGCGGTGGTTCATCGCCAACATTGCCTTGGTGACACCGGATTCGGCGCCTACCTCGAAGATGCGATCGAGAAACGGAATCAACGACGTGATGCCTTCCAGAGAGAAGCGCTTGGTCCCGAGGTAGCGCGACTGGATCACCTGCTCGAAGAGATCGGCATGAATGAGCTGCGTAAGAATCTGCGCTTGATTCGGCTTTGGAGCCTTCTGCTCCATCTTTTCCTGCAGCCACTGCCTCTGCTCAGGGCTGGGGATGTGCATGAACTCGATGGCGATGGTTCCGCAGTAGTAGCTGCGGGCTTCGGCGGCCAGTTCGCCCTCGGGGACCGCGATTGGAAAGGGCTCGGGAGGAAGATACTGTCCGAGCGGGTCGAGCGAGGCTTGCAGGTACCCCCATCGGCGAAAGATGTCGAACACTGTCTCGCGTTCCTGTGGATCTGTAACTGTGGGTGCCTGAGTCAACGCCTCTGCCTTGGTGGCCATTGCTTCCTCGATCTTCCTGAGCAATCAATTTTTTTATTGCGCCGCAACACCGGATTGCTCTCTTTCTATGCTAGACCTTTCGCGATGCGGTTGCATAACGATTCATGCAACTTCCGGGGTCTACGGACTAAAGAGTGGCACCCAAAAGCCAGGGTTGGAACTCCTCTTCGCCGAAGCCATGAATCTCGCTACGAGTCGGCTTGCCTGCGGCGATCTCCAGAATCTCCTTGAAGATCGCGGCTCCCGCCTGTTCCACAGTCTCATCGCCATCGATGATGGAACCGCAGTTGATGTCCATATCGTCACCCATGCGGCGAAACAGTGCGGTATTCGAAGCGATCTTGATGGAGGGGGTGGGTTTGCAGCCGAATACCGAACCGCGCCCCGTGGTAAAGCAGATGAGGTTGGCTCCTCCGGCGACTTGCCCGGTAGCGGAGACGGGATCGAAGCCAGGAGAGTCCATGAAGACCAGGCCGCGTTCGCGCACCGGCTCCGCATAAAGATAGACCTCGTTGAGGTTCGTCGAGCCTCCCTTGGAGACGGCCCCGAGAGACTTCTCGAGGATCGTCGTCAGGCCTCCGGTCTTGTTGCCGGGCTGAGGGTTGTTGTCGATGGAGCCCTTGTGGCGCGCGGTGTACTCCTCCCACCAGTGGATGCGCTCGATCAATCGCTTCGCAACTTCAGGCCGCGCGGCGCGGCGAGTGAGCAGATGTTCGGCTCCATAGATCTCGGGTGTTTCGGAGAGGATGGCAGTTCCGCCACTGCGCACCAGATGATCGACCGCTACGCCGAGAGCGGGATTGGCGCTGATTCCGGAGTAGGCATCCGATCCTCCGCACTGCAATCCGATCACGAGGCTGGAGGCTGGAACCGGAGTGCGAACGGACTGATTGGCCTGTTCGAGCAGCTCATACACCGTGGCAATGCCAGCCTTGATCGTTGACGCTGTTCCACCCTCCTGCTGAATGGTTGAGGTCCGGATCGAATTGGAGGGGCCGGTAAGGGTGACAAGCTGATCGATCTGGTTGGTCTCGCAACCAAGACCCAGAAGAAGAACAGAAGCGAAGTTGGGATGCGTGGCGTAACCGGCGAAGACGCGGCGCAGAAGGTCGGCGGGCTCACCGTGCTCGGCCATGCCGCAGCCAGTACCGTGCGTGATGGCGACGACGCCGTCGACGTTGGGATAGGCGCTGAGGACCTCCGGGGTGAAGTGCGCAGCGATACGGCGGGCGACTGTGGCTGAGCAGTTAACCGTCGTCAGCACGCCGACGTAGTTTCGCGTACCCACGCGACCGTCGGGGCGGCGAAAGCCAGGGAAGCTCGCAGACAGGTTGGAATCGGCCACCTCGGTCGCGGATGCGTCCGCGCCGATGGCATACTCGCGCTCAAAGTCGGCCACGGTGAGGTTTTGAGTGTGGATGTGTTCACCCTGCGCGATGGGCTGCGTGGAAAAGCCGATGATCTGGTTGAACTTCCGGACCGGATCGCCTGCCCGGAGAGAGCGCAGGGAGAGCTTGTGGCCGGCAGGAATGTCGGAGAGAGCCGTAAGTTGCAGCTCCTCAAGGAACTCCCCAGCCCTGACCGGGCTAAGGGCTACGACGACATCATCGTTATTTCCGAGCTTGAGAAGGTGAGCCATTGACGATCGTGTCAGTATCTTCGCATTGGCGCGAGAGTGGTATGACCAAAATGTACTCTCAAC
>DATHJA010000353.1:0-4755 GCA_035316475.1 Edaphobacter sp.
GGTGTACTCGAAATCGTAGCTGTGCTTGCCGCCGGGGGCGATGATGATGTTCATCTTTCCGGTCAGGCCAGCGAGCTGGCCTGTACCCGAGCCAGGCACAACTGTGACTGTCAGGGTAAACGAATTGTCGATCATGCTGCCGGTATGCTGCAGGGCGAAGCTTCCGGTGCGTTCGCCGAGCTGGCCGTTGACGATCTCTATGGCGACATAGCCGCCTGTTCCCTTTGCACCGCCCGTCGAGAGCATCTCCCCTTTGCTGGAGGCCTCAAGAGCGCCGTGAAATTGCTTGTCAAGAACGTGGCGCGCGATGAGGGGATCGGTGGTGTCTTCCTGCTGGGTGACTTTTACGTCGAAGGTTCCAGTGGCGCGCAACATAGAGCCTTTCGCCGGCGTTGCCGAGGTTTGGTATGCATAAAGGTTCGTAGAACAGAGAAGAACCACGAAGGCGGAAAGGAGACAAAGAAACACACGAGGAGCTTTCATGACGAATCTTTTATTCCTCACCTTCGATTTGAGAACCGAACCTCTTCCACCTGCTCTGGTATGACCAAGGGCTCAACCCCGTATCGGCTCATAACGGCTCCAATTCCGGCAGGATCCGGCTCCGCATCGGAAAAGTGAGCCGCTATCTCGCGATAGTATTCCGGCCCCATGACGCCCGGTGTCTGCAAGCAGATCACACGGCCGGGGCTGTCGTGTACATTCGCGAAAAAGTGCGGGGTTCCGCGAGGAATGAACAGACTTTCTCCGGGATGGAGCAGGACAATCTCACCGTTGAGCGTCCATGTCGTGATGCCGTCCAGCCCCAACACCCACTCATCGTAGTTGCGGTGTGTATGAGGAACAACGACGCTGGTGGCCGGAGGCATGGTGAGCTCAAATATGTCCAGCGCATCAGCTGTTTCGTGGCGAGTCATGAGAAACGTGACACTCATTGCGCCCACGCGGATGGTCTCATGCATGCGTGGCCCTCCTCAGATTGAAGGCGATGATACTGCGCCAGCCCTGTATACAGGAGAGAAAACTGCATCTTTCGCCATTTTTCGTCACATGATTTTCCACAATGCTTCGCGTTTTATGTGAAATCAATAACTTCAGACAGCAGCAGCCACTGTCGTATCCAGCGATTCCAGCAAAGTCCGTGTTTCAGAGAGAACGTCCTCGGCCCGGGCGCTCGTAAGCGGCCATCGCAGAAGGCCTTGCGGCGTAAACTGCGCTCCACGTTTGGTGTTCCGGCTGACCAGCTTCATCAAAACGCCCGGATCGATTGCACTGCCCGACGTCGCACCATCGCGTTCTGCGAACTTTATATGCAGCATCTCGACAAAGGTCTTTACCTTGTTCGACTCAATTTGCGTACGCTTGCGATCGATCTGCGCGATCCCGAGCAGTTGTGCATGCAGGCGGATCTCGCCCGCCGTAAGCAGATTCTCGACCGACTCCGGCAACGCACCGTAGCGGTCTTTCAACTCTGCTCGAACCTCTTCGAGTTCGGGCAGCGTCTCAGCTCCGGCGATGCGTTTGTACATGCGCAGCCGCTGATTTTCTTCGGGAATGTAATCGGCATCGATACGAACGGAGATGCCCAGATTGACGGCCGTCGTGGCGTGGGCAGGCTTCTCATCTTCGCCTTTGATCTTGCGCACGGCCTCTTCGAGCATGGAGGTGTACATCTCGAACCCAATCGCTTCGATGTGCCCACTCTGCTCGCCGCCCAGCATATTGCCTGCGCCTCGCAGCTCCAGATCGAGCGCGGCGATCTTGAAGCCCGCACCCAGGTCACTGAACTCCTTGAGCGCGGCGAGACGGCGGCGCGCAACCTCGGTCAATTCCGTCTCGGGTGGGATCAGCAGATAGGCATAGGCGCGGCGATTGCTTCTACCCACGCGGCCGCGAAGCTGGTAAAGCTCGCTGAGGCCATGGCGGTCGGCGCGGTTGATGACGATCGTGTTCGCGAGGGGGATATCGAGGCCGTTCTCAATGATTGAGGTTGCAACCAGCACATCGTATTCATGATTCATGAACGCGAGCATCACGCGCTCGAGCTCAGCCTCAGGGAGCTGTCCGTGACCGATGACGATGCGGGCCTGAGGGACGAGCTCGCGAATCTTTGCGGCGATATCGTAGATCGACTCGACGCGATTATGAACGAAGTAGATCTGGCCTCCGCGCTCGAGCTCCATCTCGACCGCCGTGCGAACCAGCTTCTCGTCGAATTTGGCGACGATAGTCTGGATGGCCATGCGGTCCTTAGGCGGCGTCTCGATGACGCTCATGTCGCGTAGCCCGATCAGGGACATGTGCAGCGTCCTCGGGATGGGGGTCGCTGACATGGAGAGCACATCGATGGCGGCGCGCATCTGCTTCAGCCGCTCCTTGTGGCGCACGCCGAAGCGCTGCTCCTCATCGACGACGAGCAGGCCGAGATCCTGAAACTTCAGGTCTTTGGAGAGAAGACGATGGGTCCCGATGAGGATGTCGACCTTGCCGTCGGCCACTTTTTCGAGGATCTCCTTCTGCTCTTTCGCCGTGCGGAAACGCGAGATCATCTCGATGTTCACGGGGAAGTTCGCGAAGCGGCGCTTGAAGGACTCGAAGTGCTGGAAGCTGAGGACGGTGGTTGGGGTAAGCACCGCGACCTGCTTCGAGTCCTGCACGGCCTTGAACGCTGCACGCATGGCGACCTCAGTCTTGCCGTAGCCGACATCTC
Organism: Edaphobacter sp.; assembly: GCA_035316475.1. Taxonomy (GTDB): domain Bacteria; phylum Acidobacteriota; class Terriglobia; order Terriglobales; family Acidobacteriaceae; genus Edaphobacter. Next base: position 2,711 of record DATHJA010000353.1, read on the forward strand.
CGCAGAGCAGGCGGTCCATGGGCTGCACCGATTCCATATCGGCCTTAATATCGACGATGGCACTCAACTGGTCGTCGGTCTCGTTGAAGTCGAAGGCGTCCTCGAACTCGCGCTGCATGTTGGTGTCGGGCGAGAAGGGGGTCCCCTGCGCGGCCTCGCGCTGCGCGTAGAGCTTCAACAGCTCCGCGGTCATGTCGGCCATAGCCTTCTTGACTCGCGCCTTGGTCTTCTGCCAGCCCTGCGAGCCCAGCCGGTTGAGCTGCGGTGCCGGACCAGTCTCGGTGGAGCGGTACTTCTGAATCAGGTCGAGCCGCGTAAGTGGAACGTAAAGCTTCGCTTCTTCGGCGAACTCGAGGATCATCAACTCAAGCGGAGGAGCGCCGTTCTCCTCGATTACGCGCAGCCCCACGTAGCGCGAGATGCCGTGTTCAACGTGGACGACGTAATCGCCGACCTTGAGGTCGCGGAAGTCGGAGACGAAGGCGGCGGACTTGGAGCGCCCACGACGCGCAGGCCGTTGGGTAACGTCAGCCTCGTCGGTGAGGTCCTGGGCGCCGAAGAGAATCACCTGCCGTGCAGTCGTTCTGTCCAGGTCGAGCACCTGAACGCCCGCGGCAATCGGTGTCTTCACGATGACCGGCGTGCGCAGGGCTATTGAATTTCCGGCAAGATAGCTCGACTCCGAGTACACCGTCGCCGAGCCCTGCTGATCGGCGCGCGAGCCCAGGCGGTACGGCACCTGATACTCCTGCAGCAGCCCGGCAAGGCGCTCCACCTCGCCCTGGTTCGCGGCGGCAAGCAGAATCCGCGCCTCCTGACGCATGAGCGAGTTGATGGCGTCGATCAGCGCTGGAATCGAACCGTGAAAGCGCTGCGTGGGCCGCGTGGCAAACTCGATCTCCGAAAGCTCGTTACGTTCGGCGTCGAGAACATCGACGGCGCCAAGCTGATCGAGGTCGCAGCCGGTGGTGCGGCGCAGGCGGTCTTCAAGATCCCATGGCGAAAGATAGATATCCTCCGGGCGCACCAGAGAACCGATCCCTGAGCGATCGTGCCTTTGCTCGACCTTGTTCCACCAGCGCTCCCCCTGGTTCTTCACCATGGCGGGCTCTTCGACGAAGACGCGGGTCGAGGACCCCAGAAGATCGAGCAGCGTTTGCTTGGCTCCGGCGACAGGAGCGAAGAACTCCCATCCCGGAAAGACTGTCGCCTCACCTGTGCGTGTGGCAACGTGGGTCTGTAACTCCACCGGCTCCTCGCCGCCTTCAAGAGTGGCCCCGGCCGTTCCAGCACGGGTAAGGCGAGCATTGATCGCTGAGAGCAGCTTTTCCGTGACCGGTGTTTCGGTCAGAGGAAGAAGAAGTACCTCATCGAGCGAAGAGCTCGACCGCTGCGTCTCCGGGTCGAAGCGCCGGATTGATTCAATCTCATCGCCGAAGAAGTCGATGCGGACGGGACGCTCCTGCTCCGGAGGATAGACATCGACGATGCCTCCGCGAATGGTGATCTGGCCCGGCATCTCGACGACATCGACACGCGTGTAGCCAACGGAGAGCAGGTGCTCCACCAGCATTTCGGGAATGTGCTCCTCGCCGGCGCGAAGATGCAGCGCGAGCGCGGCATAATAGTCGCGACCGAACAGGCGCATGCAGGCCGACTCGATCGGTGCTATGACCAGGCGTTGTACGCGATCCCCGGAACAGATCTTCCAGAGCGCCGCTGCCCGCGTCTCCTGAATTTCGGAGTGCGACGAGAGGTTTTCGAAAGGAAGAACATCGTGGGCAGCAAGACGCAGCACCTGGGCGGGATCGAGCGCTCCGGTAAGCTCGCAGGCGGCAAGAACCGCGGCGTGCAGGGCCTCCGCCGCCTTATTGTCGGAGACGATCACAAGGGCTGGGGCCTGTGAAGCTCTAACAAAATAGGGGAGATAGAGCGCCCGAGCGGTGGCCGTAAGGCCGGAGACACGACGACGCCCCGATCCGCCGCTCAGGTGGCGGCGCACACGCTCAAAGGCATCGGAGTGTTCCAGGTCCGTGAGGATCTCG
>DATHJA010000354.1:0-5936 GCA_035316475.1 Edaphobacter sp.
GGCTCGCGCCGTCGAGAAGGCCTTCGCCGACAAGCGCCACCTGATCGTCGAAGCGGGAACCGGAACCGGAAAGACGCTGGCCTATCTTCTGCCCGCGCTGCGCAAGGCCCGCGAACACCAGCAACGCGTCATCATCTCGACTGGAACCAAGAACCTGCAGGAGCAGCTCTACTTCAAGGACATCCCCTTCCTTGAATCGCTGCTGGGCCCGCTGAAGGTTTGCTACATGAAGGGGCGCGGCAACTATCTCTGCCGGCACAAGCTCTATGCTTTGCGCGACAACCCGCTACTGAATGGCCTGGAGGAGATCGAGCAGTTCCACGCCATCGCCGCCTGGGAGAAGACGACCGAGACGGGTGACCGCGCCGAGATCGATTCTCTCCCCGAGACCTCCGCGCTGTGGCACAAGATCGACGCTCGTACCGAGGTCTGCCTGGGCCAGAGCTGCCCGGACTGGGAGCGATGCTTCATCACTACGATGCGCCGTAAGGCGCTCGAGAGCGATATCGTCATCGTCAATCACCATCTCTTCTTCGCCGACCTCAGCATCAAGCAACAGGCGGCGAATGCGCCCGACGCGGGCATCCTTCCCGAGGCCGCGGTGGTGGTCTTCGACGAGGCGCATGAGCTCGAGGAGGTTGCGTCGAACTACTTCGGCATCGGGCTGAGCACACAGCGCGTCGATGAGCTGGTGCGCGACGTCGAGATCATGCTGCGATCCAAACAGGCCTCGACCTCCGCGATCGAGAGCGCATGCTCGACCCTCCAAGCCCGTTCGCGCATGTTCTTCTCCGCGCTGCCGGGTGACACGAACGGCATCGGCCGCATGCCGTTTCTGCATCGCACCGATTTTCTGGAAGAGAGCGGAGACTACTACACGGCGACGCTCAACGCTCTTACGCGGCTCGAAGGCGAGCTTGAGCGGGTGAAGAACGTCGAAGAGGCGTCGGGACTGCGCAAGCGCGCTGCCGATATCCGTGCGCACCTTGCCTTTCTTTTGGAATCGACGGATCACAACACCGTCTTCTGGATCGAGCGCCGCGCCACCGGCGGAGTCCGGAGCCTTGCGCGAGGCCATGGTCATACCGCCTTCAACACGCACCTGCAGGCGACGCCGATTGATGTCTCGGAGCTTCTCTCCACCGCATTGTTCGACAGCTATTCGAGCGTCGTGCTGACCTCGGCAACCTTGACGGTCTCGGGAGGCTTCGATCACATCCGCAAGCGTCTGGGCCTCATCACGGCACGCGAGCTGGTTGTGCCTTCGCACTTCCAGTATGAGAGGCAGGCTTTGCTCTACCTTCCTCCGACGATGCCCGATCCACGCGAGCCCGACTTCACGGAGAAAGCTGCCGAGCGCATTCGGCGCGTACTCGAGATCACGCAGGGACGCGCCTTCGTGCTCTTCACCAGCTATAGCCAGATGAAGCTGATCTACGAGCGCATGCTGGCTGAGCTGCCGTTCCCTCTGCTGCTGCATGGAACCGCCCCGCGGCATGTGCTGCTGCAGCAGTTCCGCGAGACCCCCAACGCCGTGCTCTTTGGCACTTCGAGCTTCTGGCAGGGAGTCGATGTGCAGGGTGAGCAGCTGAGCTGCGTCATCATCGACCGGCTGCCCTTCGCCGTGCCGACCGATCCTGTCGTCGAGGCACGGATGCGCGCGATCGAAGAGGCTGGAGGCAAGCCGTTCTTCGACTACCAGGTTCCCAATGCTGTCATCACGCTGAAGCAGGGCTTCGGTCGCCTGATCCGCTCGCTCGAGGATCGCGGCGTTCTGATGCTGCTGGACCCGCGCATCCAGCGCCAGCGCTATGGCCGGATCTTCCTGGAGAGCCTTCCGCCGTATCGAAGGACCGACGAGATCGGCGAAGTGGAGCGGTTCTTCGCCCACACCGTAGAATAAGAGCATTCGATGGGACGCAATCTCTACATCCTTGCGGCGACGTTGTCGCTTCTGGCTCTGGTCTCCTGCGGTCTGGCCTATACAAACATCGCGCAACAGCCGGGCTCACCCGGTGATGTTTCGCTGTGGCGCACGATGGGTTTGGCGCTCTTTGTTGTGGCGCTTGTGGTTGCGCTCGCAGGCATCCTGTCATCTCTGTTCGAACAGGCGGAGCGACGTGCCGAAGAGGATCGCCGCCAGCGGCGCAAGCACTGAGCCCGCTGGAGAACCGGTACAATAAGAAGAAGCTCAGGCGCCGCTTTCGTTGTTCTGTTCTTTCTGTCCCAGGCAGCAAGCTGGCCGGGGACTCGTTAGCGCGGCCTGCTGAAAGGTACTGGAAACACCATGTTTGAAGTCACTGTGGAAGCTGGATTCTCCTCCGGCCACTACCTGCGCAACTATCGCGGCAAGTGTGAGAATCCGCACGGCCACAACTACAAGGTCTTCGTCACCCTGATTGGCGAAGAGCTGGACGAGGCCGGTCTTCTGCTGGACTTCAAGCTGCTGAAACAAGTGATGCGGCCTGTGGTCGATTATCTCGATCACCAGATGATTAATGAGCTGGAGCCGTTTACGACGTTGAACCCATCGGCGGAAAATCTGGCCCGCTACTTCTACCAGGAGACGGCCAAACAGTTGCACGAGATGACCTCGGGTCGAGTGAAGATCAAGGACTGCACACTGTACGAGACCGATACAAGCTTCGCCCGCTACTACGAGTAATCACTGCCATGCATCTGATTGAGCTCTACAAATCCGTGCAGGGGGAGTCGTCCTTCGCCGGGGTGCCGTGCATCTTCGTGCGTCTGGCGGGATGCAACCTGCGCTGCGCCTGGTGTGACTCCGAGTACACCTTCGCCGGAGGCAAACCTTTTACCGAAGACGAGATCGTTGCGCAGATCGAGGCACTTGCGCCATGCAGGCTGGTGGAATTTACCGGCGGGGAGCCGATGCTGCAGGCTCGCGAGCTGTTGCCGTTGATGCGGCGGCTCCTGGCCGAGGGCTACACCCTGATGATCGAGACCTCGGGGGAACGCCCTCTGGTGGATGTGCCAAAGGCGGTGCACAAGATCGTCGATGTGAAGTGCCCGGGCGCGGGGGCCGCGGCCAACAGCTTCCGCATGGAGAATCTCGAGGCGCTAACCAGCAATGACGAAGTAAAGTTTGTCATCTTGGATCGCGCGGACTATGAGTTTTCTCGCGAGTTTATCCGCGAGCATGAGCTCGAAAAGAAGGCCGGACAGATCCTGCTCTCGCCCGCATTCCAGAAGCTTCCGACTCCATTGCGGACGGCCGACAACATGGCGCTCGATCCTCGCAATCTGGTGGATTGGATGCTGGAGGACGGCTTGCCCGCGCGACTGTCGCTGCAGATCCACAAGTTCATCTGGGAGCCGCAGAAGAAGGGCGTATAGCGCGGCTCTTCCGCGGAGGAACGTCAGTGGGTGTCCGCCGCGTGAGATGCGGTGATTTGGGAAGAATTCATATCCGAACCCACATTCAGGGGAAGCTTGAGTGTGGGAAGGCTAGCCAGCAGGATGGCCAGATCGAGCTTCATATAGCTCAGCCGAACTCGCAGGTCGTAGAGCATTGCCTGCCGGTCTTCGAGGTCGGAGATGGTCTGTTTGATCTTCTGTCCTGGGAGGCTGGAGAGACGATTGATCTTCTCCGTGCCGTCGGGCGTTTTGGGGTCGGGAATACGGCCCATCTCGGTCCAGTTGCGAATCAGCCGGTCCTGCCGTGAGAGGCCATCTTCGTCGTTCGTGGCCACGGCATTCATGAAGGAGACGACGACCTGCGGATAGACGTTGTTGACGTCGGAGGGGTGGGCGAAGACCTCGCTGAGCATGTTGCTCTGTACCATCAGTTCACGGGATTCTCCGCGGCTTACGCGGAGCCCGGCGAGCGAGAGCGTGGTGGCCGCCGCGCCGCCGATGACACCGAAGACTGCCGCAGCCTGGTCGTGCGGGGTGAAGCCAAGGGCGGAGCTGGCCGTGCCTGCCGCGCCTCCGAGGATCAGCGCCATCAGGTTCAGTCTGGAGACCCGCTGGTCCCTGCGCGAGCTCATGGAGTTCTCCAGCTCCTTTACCTCGGCAATCTCGGCGTCGACGGCCTCGGCGGAGGCATCGACCTGGAGCGAGGCCGAGGTTACCTGGAGCAGGGCCTGCTGCTGCAGGTAGAGCAGCTCGAAGCGGTCGGAGGTCTCGGGATGAGCGACCAGATCGCGCAGTCGGTCGTAGACCGGCTTCAAACCGATCTGCTCCGCGGTCTGCTCGGCGGAGAGCGGCAACTCCATGTCGATCGCGGCGAGGGACTTATCTTGCGCTCGCAACGTCGGATTTATGCAGAGCGCTGCAAGCAGGATTGCCCCGAAGCAGGCATGTCTGCGGCTGAGTCTGGCGGACATGGGGCCAGTCTATGACGGTTGCGTCGTCTGGCAAGGTTTGTTTTCTGTTATTTTTACCGGACCTTATTGCGGGGCGAATGAGCTAGCATTTCTTATGCGCCTGTTTTCTGCCCTCTCCCTTATCGCTATGGTGTCGTGTGCCTTTGCGCAGGCTCCGGTGAAGCCCATCGAAGTCAAGGTCGTCGTTGTCAATATGTTCGAGGTCGGTGCCGATACGGGCGATGTTCCGGGCGAGTATCAGTACTGGGTCGAGCGCGAACACCTGGATACGGTACTGCCCTTTCCTCAGGGCTACCACGACCTTCGGATGAACAGAGACGGCGTGCTGGGCGTTCTGACAGGAGTGGGCACGGCACGTGCGGCGGCGACGATGATGGCCCTGGGTAGCGATCCGCGCTTCGACCTGTCCCATGCGTACTTCGTGGTCGCGGGGATTGCGGGCATCGATCCGCAGATGGGCTCGCTGGGCTCGGCTGTCTGGTCCGACTATGTGGTTGATGGCGACCTGGCGCATGAGATCGATGCGCGGGAGATTCCGAAGGAGTGGAAGACCGGCTATGTTCCGCTGGGTAAGTCCGTGCCGTACGAGCAGCCGCGGCAGGCGCGCTTTGGAGATGATGGTAACGTCTATCACCTGAATCCGGCGCTGGTGGACTGGGCCTTTGGGTTGACGAAGGATATCAAGCTTGAGGATACGCCGGCGATCCGCGAGCGGCGGCAGCAGTTCGCGCCCGATGCTGCGAAGCGTCCTCCGTTCGTGCTGCGCGGCGGCAATCTGTCGGCCTCGACCTTCTGGCACGGCAAGCTGATGAACGAGTGGGCTCGCGACTGGGTAAGGTACCAGACCGATGGAAAGAGCACCTATGCGGTCTGCGGGATGGAAGATACCGGAACTCTGCAGTCGCTGACGTGGCTGGCGAAGGCGGGCAAGATCGACATCAACCGCGTGCTGGTGTTGAGAACCGCTTCAAACTACGACCAGCAGCGTGAGGGTACGACTGCGGCGGAGAGCCTGGCCGAGACGAAGATCCGGCAGTACAGCGCCTATATGCCGTCGCTCGATTCGGCGTATCGCGTGGGGCATGTCGTGGTCGATGCACTGGTTGCAGACTGGACCGCGACCAGGGATCACCTTCCTGGCAGGTGACCCCGCGTTTAGCGGATCATGCGCCGGACGATGCTGCGTACCGTCTCTGTGACGACGCCATAGACGACATAGGAGGCGAGCTCGCTGGTTCGCTCGCGTTTTGTCTGAAGTTCCGGTTTTACGGCGGAGCCGAGGAAGGGAAGGGCGTTGTCGTGGTTCAGTGCAATGAGCGCCATGCCGAAGGTCGCCCCCTGTTTTGCGGTGGCTGGAGGATACAACTCGGCCAGGGCGCCATAGGCGGCTCCAGTCGCCGCTCCGAGGGCCCAGTGGGTCTTCTGTGCGGGGCGCCGCTTTTCAAGAGAGAGCTTTTGGTCTCCAGGCCTTGGAGTGAGCACAGCGGGAGACTTTGGCTGGCCGGAGGTGTGAGGAGGATAGATCTTCTCGGCGGCGGACTTTGCCGCTGCCGCGATGAGGCCTCCGAGAAGTCCGGCGATGGCTCC
>DATHJA010000355.1:0-16131 GCA_035316475.1 Edaphobacter sp.
ATTCCGCCTTATCGGGAGACCCGGGCCTACGTGGCGCGGGTGATCCGCGAGTTCAACCGGCGCAAACGGATGGCCGCGGCGGACGAACAGGTAGCGCGGGCCCGATAGAACGACAGACTTTCAGGAAGAGGCGGAGCGGTCTTCGATGAAGAGACGAAGTGGAGTGCTGTGGGCGGTGCTGGTTCTTGTGCTCGCGGTGATCGTCTTCCTCTATCGCGACCGGATCCATTTCGACTGGGCGACCTTCAAGCAGCAGATTCGGCATATCCATGTAGGCCACGCGATTGCCGGAATCGCCCTGATCTACGCGACCTATTGGCTGCGGGCGATGCGGTGGAGCGTGCTGGTGCAGCCGACGAAGGAGGTCAAGGCCTCGGCGCTGCTTGGACCGCAGTTTATTGGGTTCACGGCGGTAGCTCTGTTTGGGCGGCTGGCCGATCTGACACGCCCCTACCTGATTGCGCGGAAGATCGAGCTTCCGCTGAGCTCACAGATTGCGGTGTACACGCTGGAACGGATGTTCGACCTGGGCTCGGCGGCACTGATCTTTTCGACGGCACTGGCGTTTATGCCGAAGGACATGCCGCACCAGCATGTCTTTATGCGCGCCGGACTGGGAAGCCTTGCGCTTACGCTGGCGATTGCGCTGTTCGCGATTGCGGTACGGGTTGCGGGCGGCGCGGTGGCGGGGTTTGCGCGGGCAATGCTGAGTCCGCTGTCGAAGCCGGTGGCCGAAAGCATTGCCGAGAAGATTGTCGGGTTCCGCGATGGGCTGAATGCTCTGAAGAGCGGACGCGAGTTTGCAGTGGTGGCGGGAATCTCGCTCGTGATGTGGGGGATGATCGCCTCGGCCTACGTGCAGACGGCGCATGCGTTTGTGGAGACCCCGGAGCTGGGGACGCTCTCCTTCTCGCGGGCGATGCTGCTGATGGCGGCGAGTATCGGGGGAAGTCTGTTGCAGCTTCCGATTGTGGGGTGGTTCACACAGATTGCAGTCACGGCGACGGCGATGCATACGTTCTATGGCGCTCCGATTGAGGCCGCGACGGCGTGCGGAGCTCTGCTGCTGGTGGTGACGTTTCTCTGCATTATTCCGGTAGGTCTGGTGTTTGCTCAGATCGAGCAAGTGAGCCTGCGGAAGATTACCTCGGAGAGCGAAGAGGCGGGCAAAGAGACTGCGGTGGTGCAGGAGTAGCCCCCACATGCCTCGATGAGGCCACGTCGTATATGAGCATCCAGCACCTGCATTCCATTGCGCTGCTAGAATCGAATTATCCCGATGAAGTGTCCTTACTGCGGTTTTACCCAGGATCGAGTGGTCGATTCGCGAGAGAGCAAGGAGGCGGACTCAATCCGCCGTAGACGCGAGTGCGAGAGCTGCAACAAGCGGTTCACGACGTACGAGCGCATTGACGAGATTCCCTACATGGTGGTGAAGAAGGACGGCCGGAGGGAGAAGTTCGACCGGCAGAAGGTGTTGAGCGGACTGCTGCACGCCTGCGAGAAGAGGCCGGTTTCAGCGGTGAAGCTGGAGCAGATTGTGGACGAGACGGAGGCCTACGTGGTGGATTCGCCGGAGCGCGAGCGATCGACCTCGGAGGTGGGTGAGCTGATCATGCTGCGACTGAAGGAGATCGATACGGTTGCCTATATCCGGTTCGCGAGCGTGTACAGAGACTTCAAGGATGTGAGCGAGTTCAAGCAGGAGCTGGAGCAGCTTTTGAGCGGCAACGGCAAAGACCTGAAGAAGAAGCGGTGATGCGTCTGCTGGGATGGAGCATGGGCAGAGAAGTCGATTCCTCAGCTCCGCTCGGAATGACACGACCTTCGCGGGATTGAGAGACGCGAACATGCGAGATGAAACGTCAATACAACGGGGAGAAAGCTGGGAGAGATGTCTGTAAAAAGAACGCATAAGATTACGCTGATTCCGGGAGATGGCATTGGGCCGGAGGTTTCCGGCGCGACTGTAAAGGTCGTAGAGGCCGCGGGTGCGGCGACGGGCGTGGGGTTTGAGTGGCACAGCTATGCCGCGGGAGCAGATGCCTTTGAGCAGACGCGGGAGTACATCCCGAAGGCTCTGTATGAATCGATCGAACAGAACAAGGTTGCGTTGAAGGGACCGGTGACGACTCCGGTGGGCGGAGGATTTGCTTCGATCAACGTGACGCTGCGGAAGAAGTTCGATCTGTTTGCGAACTTCCGTCCGGTGAAGAGCCTTCCCGGGCTGACGACCAAGTTTCCGGAGATCGATCTGATTATCGTGCGCGAGAACACGGAGGACCTGTACGCCGGCCTCGAGTACGAGATTGTGCCGGGAGTGGTGCAGTCGCTGAAGATCATTACGGACAAGGGCTCGACGCGGATTGCGCAGTATGCCTTCGACTATGCCCGCAAGCATGGAAGGAAGAAGATCCATGCGATCCACAAGGCGAACATCATGAAACTGTCCGACGGCCTGTTTCTGCGCTGCTGCAGGAAGGTCGGCGAAGGCTTTCCCGAGGTGGAGTACAAGGAGCACATCGTCGATAACACCTGCATGCAGCTGGTGCTGAATCCATACCAGTACGACATTCTGCTGACGGAGAATCTTTACGGCGACATCCTGAGCGATCTTTGCAGCGCATTTATCGGCGGGCTGGGCCTGGTGCCAGGAGCGAACCTGGGTGTGGGTTGTGCGATCTTCGAGGCTGTGCACGGCTCGGCTCCGGATATTGCGGGCAAAGACATGGCGAACCCAACGGCTCTGCTGCAGTCGGCGGTGCTGATGCTGCACCACATCAATGAGAGCGAGGCAGCGGAGCGGGTGCAGACTGCGATCGAGCAGGTGTATCGCGAGGGCAAAACACTGACCCGCGATGTGGGCGGCCAGAGCGGAACGAAGGCGTTTGCCGATGCCGTGCTGGAGGCGATGGCTTCCCCTGCAGTGGTGAGGTAACGGAGGGGGCATGAAGAACTCTGGCTCGCTGTTTGCAGCCGTTCTCGCAGTGAGTGTGTCGATCGGGCTTTCGGGCTGCAGGTCAAAACACAACGAGATCGTCCACGAGGTCACGCCCTCGAGCAAGATAACGGAGGCGAGGACGGGGGTTCCGATCGATCCAGCCACCACGGGCGCGATCGATGGCACGGTGCACTTTGCGGGGAAACCGCCGGAGCGGCTGAAGATCGACATGAGCCAGGATCCTGCCTGTTCCGCGACAGGTGGGGAGAACTTTGCCGAGCAGTATGTCGTGCACGATGGCGGGTTCGCAAATGTGTACGTGTATATGAAGAGTGGGCCGGAGGCGGCGGGGATGACGGGGCAGGTTGCTCCGGCGCCGGTGGTTCTGGATCAGAAGGGCTGCCGGTATGTTCCTCACGTCGTCGCGGTGATGCAGGGCGGCGTGGTGGAGTTCCGGAACTCGGACGAGACGATGCATAACATTCACACGATGCCGCAGGGCCGCAATCCTGGGATGGACGTCTCGCAGGGGGCGAAGGGAGCACCGGCACAGAAGAAGTTCAATAAACCGGAGACGATGATTCCGGTGCGTTGCAATAATCATCCGTGGATGAGTGCGTTTATCAACGTCTCGGCGACTCCTTCCTTCGCGGTAACGGACAGCGATGGGCACTTCGAGATCAAAGGGTTGCCTCCGGGAACGTATACACTGGCCGCGGTTCACGAAAAGATGGGCGAGCAGACAATTTCGGTAAAGATTGCATCGAAAGAGAGAGCGAAGGCTGAGTTTACCTACTCGATGAAATAGGAGCGTGCGGATGGGAATAGCAACGGTCTTATGGCAGGAGGTGGCGGGACATGGCTTCCGCCTGGAATTGATCTCTCATCGACTTCCCTTCTGGTTCCTGATCTTTGCCCTGTTTCTTCCGAGAGTCTCCCTGGTCGTGGCCTGGCTTCAGGGAGTCCTGCTTCCCTTTCATCTGGTGGGATGGATTCCGCTGATCTTTGCGATTCTTCTTCCCCGCGCCCTTGTGCTCTATCTGATCTACCTGGATCAGGGGGTGAGCCTGTGGTTTGTGATCCACCTGGTGGTCGCGATCCTGGTTTGGATTGGGGGCGGGCATACCTACCGGACGCGAAGGAGCGATCTGTAGACCGGCTGGAGAATGGCTCCGGAGTCTGTAGACAGGCGTTTTGTGAAGGATTCGTGACGCGAGCGAAGCCGCCGCGTTATTCTTAAAAGACTATGGAACGGCGACGGGTTGGCATTCTTGGCGCGACCGGCATGGTCGGTCAGCGATTTATTCAGCTTCTGCACAATCACCCCTGGTTTGAGATTACGTGGCTGGCGGCGAGCGACCGCAGCGCGGGAAAGACATATGGGGAGGCCTGCAAGTGGAGGCTGGACACTATGTTGCCCGCAAAGATTGCGGCGATGAAGGTGCAGCCGAATGTGCCGGAGCTTTGCGAGGGCGAGCTGCCGAAGATCATCTTTGCCGCTCTTGACGCAGACATTGCTCGTGAGCTGGAGCCGAAGTTTGCGGCTGCGGGCTGCGCGGTGATCTCGAACTCGAGCGCGTTCCGCATGGTGGCCGATGTTCCGCTGGTGGTGCCAGAAGTGAACGCGAGCCATCTGCCGCTGATCGAAGCGCAGTCGTGGCGGCGCGAAAACGGCGGGTTTATTGTGACCAACCCTAACTGTTCGGCCATCGGGCTGGTGCTGGCTCTGAAGCCGCTGGAAGAAAGATTCGGGATCGAGAGCCTGTTTGTTTCGACGATGCAGGCGGTAAGCGGCGCCGGATATCCGGGCGTGCCTTCGCTCGATATTCTGGGCAACGTCGTCCCGTTTATTAAGAACGAAGAAGAGAAGATGCAGGAAGAAGTTGGCAAGCTGCTGGGCCACCTGAAGGGCGACAGCGTTGCCATGCTGGACGCGAAGCTCAGCGCGCACTGCAACCGGGTTGCCGTGGAAGACGGTCACACGGAATGCGTGAGTGTTAAGTTTCGCAGGAAAGCGACACGCGAGGAGATTCTGGCGGCGTGGAGTGAGTTTGCTCCGTTGCGGGGCGAAGGTCTGCCGACGGCTCCCGAGCAGCCGGTGGAGTTCGATGCTGCGGTGGATCGTCCTCAGCCACGGCTGGACCGGATGCGCGGCCATGGGATGGCGGCGACGGTAGGACGCCTGCGCGAGTGCCCGCTGCTGGACTGGAAGTTTGTGGTGCTGTCGCACAATACGATTCGCGGCGCGGCAGGCGCTGCCCTGCTGAACGCGGAGGTTCTGGCGCGCATGGGCAAGCTGGATAAGCTGGGGATTCCCACAGGAATGGCGCAGGATCAGGCGGTGCTGGCTTGAGCATGGCGCGGCAACAGCTGGTGGTGATGAAGTTTGGCGGGACCTCGGTGGAGGACGCCAAGGCGATGGACCGGACGGCGGCGATCGTAGGTGGCCGCAGGAAAAAGGGGCTGGAGACGATCGTGGTCGTCTCGGCGATGGCCAAGGTGACCGACCAGCTTCTGGCGGCTGCGGCTGCGGCCGGACGAGGAGACAAACCCGGAGCGCTGGCGATCAGCGCGCGGCTGCGGAACCGACATATTGATACGGCGACGGAGCTGCTGGACGAGCAACGGTTCCTCGGACTGCAGACGGTCATTCATCAGGAGTTCGACGCGCTCGACGATCTGCTGCGCGGAATCGCCGCTGTGGGCGAGCTGACGGCGAGGACCGGCGATCTGGTGGTGAGCTTTGGCGAGAGGCTTTCGAGCCGCATGGTCGCCGCCGCGTTCGATCAGCGCGGCCTGAACGGAACCCACGTCGATGCGCGCACCTGCGTCATCACTGATGCGAACTACGGCAAGGCGGCCCCGCAGGAGACTGCGATTGAAGCGAAGCTGACCGAACTAGTGCTTCCGCTGATCGAAGAGGGCAGGACGCCAGTGATGGGCGGCTTTATCGGCTCGACTGTCGAGGGAATTACGACGACGCTTGGACGCGGCGGCAGCGACTATACGGCTGCGCTGGTGGGCGGTGGACTGCACGCGGGCGCCATCGAGATCTGGACGGACGTGAACGGCATTATGACGACCGATCCGCGCATCTGCCCGGATGCGTTGCGCGTGAAGTCGATCAGCTTTGAAGAGGCAGCCGAGCTGGCTTACTTCGGAGCGAAGGTTTTGCACCCGGCGACGATCCTTCCGGCAGTGCAGAAGAGCATTCCGGTGTGGGTGTTGAACTCGCGCAATGCGGAGAATGAGGGCACGAAGATTACAGCGGTCGCGCCTCCGTGCAAGAGCCCGTTCAAGTGCATTGCGGCGAAGAAGAAGCTGACGATCATCGACATCGTCGCCAGCCGCATGCTGATGTCGCACGGCTATCTGAAGGCCGTGTTCGATGTCTTCGACAAGTACAGGTGCGTGATCGATATGGTTTCGACCAGCGAGGTGAGCATCTCGCTGAGCGTGGATTCGAACGAGCGGCTGCCGGAGATCTGCGAGGAGCTTTCGAAGATCGCCGATGTGAAGATGGAAGGCAAGAAGGCCCTGATCTGCATGGTGGGCGAGGACATTCGAGGGCACAACGGCATCGCCGGGCGGGTGTTTTCGGCGGTGAGCCACGTGAATGTACGGATGATCTCGCAGGGCGCCAGCGAGATCAACATGAGCTTCATGATTGACGAGGAAGATGTGGAAGAGGCTGTACGCAGCCTGCACAAGCATTTCTTCGCCGATCCGGATGAAACGATCTTTGACGTAGAAGCGCGGGTGCCTGCCGAGAGCAGAGCTTAGGAAGGAATTGCGATGCGCGTACTGGTGCTGGGGCACGGCAAGACGGGAAAGCTGGTGGCCGAGGTGGCGGCCGAGCGTGGGCACAGCGTTCATGTGCTGGATGCGAAGGAAAACGCGAACGCTTCGGCGTTGACGCCTCCGTTTGTCGCGGGCTTCGATGTGGTGATCGATTTCACTACGCCAGAGGCCGCGGTGCAAAACATGCGCGCGGTGCTGGCGACCGGAGCCAAGATGGTGGTCGGCACGACGGGATGGTACGACAAGCTTCCCGATATGCGCGGTCTGGCAGAGCGGAAGGAGGCGGGCCTGCTCTATGGCACCAACTTTTCCGTGGGCGTGCAGGCGATGCTGCAGATGGCCAAGAAGATGGGCGAGCTGTTGAAGAATGCTGGCTATGAGTTCTCCATCGAAGAGACGCATCATGTGACTAAGCTCGATTCGCCTTCGGGCACGGCGATCTCGCTGGCCAATGCAGTGAAGGCCGCGGCAGAGGTCGCAGAGGTTCCGATCAAGGCACATCGCTTGGGCGATGCGGCAGGACTGCATGTGGTGGAGGCAAAGAGCAACGCCGACAAGCTGGTGCTGACCCATGAGGCGCACTCACGGAGAGGCTTCGCCGAGGGCGCCGTGCGCGCAGCCGAGTGGATCTCGACGCATCGCGGATCCTACGACTTTCAGGATGTCTGTACGAAGGTCTAGAACCGATCCGGCTCGGAGCTGCGTCAAAAGAGACGAGGTGCAGGAGTTATGAGTGTTGCAGAGGCAGTAAAGACGTCGGAGTTCGATACGCTGACCCTGGATGAGAAGCTGGACCGGCTGGCCGAGGTCGCCGTGAAGGTTGGTCTGGGCTTAAAGGAAGGGCAGGAGCTGATTATGTCGGCTCCCATGGATGCCCTTCCGCTGGCTCGTAAGATCACTGAACAGGCTTACAAGGCGGGCGCGAAGCTGGTGACAACGTTCTACGGCGACGACCCGAGCGCTCTGGCGCGTTTTCAGCATGCTCCGGATGCAAGCTTCGACTACGCTCCGACATGGCTGCAGGACGGGATCGCGAATGGTTTCCGTAGCGGCGCGGCGCGGCTGGCGATTGCTGGCGCGAATCCTGCGCTATTTGCCAAACAGGATCCGGCAAAGGTCTCGCGAGCGAATATAGCTGCCTCGAAGGCAGGCAAGCCGGCGATGGAGCTGATCACACGGCACGAGATCAACTGGACGATCGTGGCCGCAGCGACTCCGGAGTGGGCGAAGCTGGTGTTTCCGGGCGAGCCGGAGGAGACCGCCATCGTGAAGTTGTGGGAGGCGATCTTCGCATCTTCACGGATCAACGTGGATGACCCGGTCGCGGAGTGGAAGCAGCATGGCGAGCATTTGAAGAAACGTGTGGAGATGCTGAATGCGAAGCGCTTCTCTGCCCTGCACTTCAAGTCGGCGGATGGAACGACGAACCTGAAGGTAGGGCTTGCGGACGACCATCTATGGGCAGGCGGCGGAACGACGGCTGGAAATGGAATCTACTGCCAGCCGAATATTCCGACCGAGGAGTGTTTCACGACGCCCCACAAGGACCGCGTGGATGGCGTTGTGCGGGCGTCGAAGCCGCTATCGCACCAGGGGACGCTGATTGAGAATATTGCAGTGCGCTTTGAGGGCGGAAAGATCGTCGAGGCTACCGCGACAGCAGGCGAAGATGTACTGAACCGGCTGATCTCGACCGACGAGGGCGCGCGGCGGCTAGGCGAGGTAGCCATGGTGCCGCACAACTCGCCGATTGCACAGAGCGGAATCCTGTTCTGGAATACGTTGTTCGATGAGAATGCGGCGAGCCATATCGCGCTCGGCCAGGCGTATTCGACGTGCCTGATCGGGGGCGAAAAGATGGACTCGGCTCAGTTGGCTGCGCTGGGAGCGAACGAGAGCCTGATTCACGTGGATTGGATGATTGGCTCGGCTGCGATGGATGTGGATGGCATCACTGCCGACGGAACATCGGAGCCGCTCATGCGCAAGGGAGCGTGGGTGTAGCCGCAGAGAATAGCGAAACGCAGACCAGTGATGCAGACACCTTCGGGTGTCTGCATCTTTTTGCGAGCCGAACGGCTGAAAAGCGGGCTTCCGCACGGCTTTTTGAAGTTTTTTCGCGCGCAGAGAGAAGTTTTTTGTGCGCGGATGCGATTTTCGCTGTAAATTGAAACTCAAGACGGAGCCGATGCGTCAATCTCCGTAATTCCCATCAAAATGTAGTTGCTGCGTGAGCCGTGACGCTCCGCAGGGCAAGCTCGATTTATGATCTTCGCCTTATCGCACGACTTCCCGTCGTTGCGTCGTCGCATTCTTGTATTCAAAATCGTCATCTCGCGTTGAACGCGTTCGGAGGAAAGCCTTATGAGTTCCAGCATTCACACAGGTGTTTCACGCAGGTCCTTTATGCGAATTCTTGGGGCAGCCTCGGCCGCGGCTACCTCGTTCCCCGCTCTTGCAGCGGTCCAGCAGCCCGCAGCTACTCCGGCACAGGCCGCAGGCGCCCGGCGCGGCTTTGGCGCCGATATGGGCGAGATGCGGCACCTCACTCCGGACACCATCATCATCAGCTCCAATGAGAATCCCTTGGGACCGGCCCAGTCCGCTCTTACGGCGATCGGCTCGACGGCTCCGCTGGGCGGGCGCTATCACCAGGAAGAGACGATGAAGACCGTACAGGTGATCTATGACCAGTTCGGCCTGAAGAAGGGCTACGTTGCTTTGACTCCGGGCTCCGGTGGACCGCTCGACCTGGCATTGATGTCAAACATCGGTCCGGACAAGGCCCTGGTCTACGGCGATCCGAGCTACGAGCAGGGCTTCCGCGCCGCCGAGACGATGAAGGCGCCGAAGGTTCCCGTGCCGCTGACCCCGACCTTCGCGCACGATGTAAAGGCGATGGTGAAGGCGCATCCTTCGCCTGGCGCATACTACATCGTCAACCCCAACAATCCGACCGGCACCATCACCCCACGTGAAGACATCCTGTGGCTGCTGGCCAACAAGCCCGCCGGCTCTGTGGTGATCGTCGACGAGGCCTATCACCACTTCTCCGACCAGGACTCGGTCCTCGACCAGGTCGCTGCCGACAAAGACATCATCGTCCTCAGAACCTTCTCGAAGATCTACGGCATGGCTGGCCTTCGCGCTGGCTTCGCGGCGGCCCGTCCCGACCTGCTGGCGAAGTTTACGACGGTTGCCGCCCCGGCGCGCAGCCTGGCGAGCATCTCGATCACCAGCTCTGCGGCCGCTCGCGCCAGCATGGAAGACAAGGACCTGGTGCCACTGCGTCGCAAGATCAATGCCGACGTTCGCTCGGAGACGCTAGAATTCCTGACCAAGCATAACTACAAGGTTGTGCCTGGATCACAGGCGAACTTCTTCATGGTCGACGTCAAGCGTCCGGGCAAGGAGTTCATGGCCCAGATGCTCAAGGAAAATGTTGCGATCGGCCGTTCCTGGCCCGCGATGCCGAACTACGTTCGCGTGACCGTCGGCACCAACCAGGAGATGGATAAGTTCATGGGCGCCTTCGTGAAGTGTATGGACAAGGCCCCGGGAACGGTGAATGGCGCGTCGCTGTACATGCCGGAGTACCACGTTCCTTCCGAGCTCTATCGCGGCTAACAGACTGGCAGATCGAAAGAACAGAAGGTCCCGGCGCTCTGCCGGGACCTTCTGTTTTCGGCGAAAGATTTGCCGGGAAGAACACTTTCGTCCGTCCCACAGCCGGGCACTACGCGGTAAACTTGCATTCATTATGGAATTGATGGGTTGTGGAACGGCGCTGGTGACTCCCTTCCGTGGGGATTCGAGCGTGGATGAGGCCGCGCTGCGGGCGCTGGTGGAGTGGCAGATCGAGAGTGGCATCGGCTTCCTGGTTCCCTGCGGGACGACGGGAGAGGCGGCAACGCTGAGCGAGCAGGAGTGGCTGCGCGTGGTCGAGATTGTCAGCGAGACCGCGGCAGGGCGGGTTCCGGTCTTCGGCGGATGCACCAACAATTCCACGCAAGAGGCTGTTGCCAAAGCGAAGAAGCTGGCGAAGGTGAAGGGCCTGACGGGAGTTCTGACTGCGAACCCATACTACAACAAGCCGGGACAGGAGGGGCAGTATCAGCACTTCCGCGCAATTGCCGAGGCGGTAGACCTGCCGGTGCTGCTCTACAACATCCCCGGCCGCACCGGGGCGAATCTCGAGCCGGCAACGGCGCTTCGCCTGTCAGAGATCCCGAACATCATCGGCATCAAGGAATCGAGCGGTAATATCACGCAGATCACTGAACTGCTGACGACTGCTCCAGAGGGCTTCAAGGTATTCGCGGGAGACGATTCGGTGGCGCTCCCGGTGCTCGCGCTTGGAGGCGCGGGACTGGTTTCAGTCGCCTCGAACGTGATTCCGGCGGAGATGTCGTCGATGGTGCAGGCAGCTCTCTCGGGAGACTGGAAGACTGCGCGCAGCATCAACCGGCGCTTCTTTCGGCTGATGCTGGCCCACTTCTGGGAGCCGAGCCCGGCCCCGGTGAAGGCGGTGCTGAAGATGATCGGGCGCGGCGAGGATGTGCTTCGCCTGCCGATGGTCCCGGTCAGCGATGCTGGGAGACGGCGGCTGGAGGCTCTGGCTGGAGAGCTCGGCCTGCTGCAGCCGGTTGGAGCGCAAAACGAGGCGAGGCGCGCTTCGTAGCGCGTCTCCAGCTGAAAAACAGAAAAATCTTTGATCAGACAAAAGGGTGACAGGTGAGCTTGAACGGTTCGTTGCAGGAGAGGGTTGAGCACTGGTTCGCGCAGGGCGCGGAAGCGATTGGAAACAAGGATGCGGAGACCGCATTCTACGAGCTGCGCGGGGCTCTTGAAGCGGGCTCCTTGCGTTCGGCCGAGCCCGATGCTTCGCTGCCGCTGGGATGGCGCGTGAATGCGTGGGTGAAGCGCGGAATTCTGCTGGGCTTTCGCTTGGGGCAGATGGTAGAGATGGGCTGCCAGGACGGATTCGGATTCGTCGACAAGGCGACGTATCCGGCGCGACGGTTTACCGTGGCCGACGGCGTGCGCGTGGTTCCCGGGGGGTCGAGCGTGCGCAGCGGAGCGTATCTTGCTAAGGGCGTTGTTGTAATGCCCCCGGCATATGTGAACGTCGGTGCTTATGTTGATGAAGGCACCATGGTGGACTCGCACGCTCTGGTAGGAAGCTGTGCACAGATTGGTAAGCGGGTTCATCTGAGCGCGGTGGCACAGATTGGCGGCGTTCTGGAGCCGGTGAACGCGAGTCCGGTGATCATCGAGGATGATGCCCTGGTGGGCGGCAATACAGGGGTTTATGAAGGCACGATTGTGCGCAGGCGAGCCGTGATTGCCGCCGGAACGGTGCTGACGCGCGGAACACCGGTGTACGACCTGGTGAAGGGCGAGGTGTACAAGGCGACTGCGGAGTCGCCGCTGGTGATTCCGGAGGGCGCGGTGGTAGTACCGGGCTCGCGGGCGGTAACCAAAGGCAAGGGAGCGGAGTGGGGCCTGAGCATCGCCGCCCCGGTAATTGTGAAATACCGGGACGAAAAGACAGAGCTTTCACTCATACTTGAGGACGTTCTGCGTTAGGCAACCCGCTGCTGCTAAGATTTAAGATTCATGGCACAAGATAAGTTGAAGCTGATTCCGCTGGGAGGGCTGGGCGAGTTCGGAATGAACTGCATGGCCCTCCGCTGGCAGGATGACATTATTGTCATCGACGCCGGACTGATGTTTCCCGAAGACGAGCTGTTAGGTGTGGACATCGTCGTCCCGGATATCAGCTACCTGATTGAAAACCGGGACAAGGTTCGCGGGATTGTGCTGACGCACGGTCACGAAGACCATATCGGCGGCCTTCCCTGGATTCTTTCGGAGCTGAACGTGCCAGTCTACGGCACGGAGTTCACGCTGGCCTTTGTCGAAGGGAAGCTGGAGGAGCACGACCTGCTCGACGACGCCGACCTCGAGGAGATCATCCCCGGCCATCGCGTCACTCTGGGGCCGTTCTCCATCATGCCCATCCGGGTGACACACTCTCTGGTGGACTGCGTGGCGCTTGCCATCCACACGCCGGTGGGAGTGGTTCTGCATACGGGCGACTTCAAAGTGGATCTTTCGCCCACCGATGGACAGCCGTTCGATCTGCAGACCTTCGCGGAGTTGGGCAAGCAGGGTGTGCTGGCACTGTTGCAGGATTCGACCAACGTCGACCGCCGAGGATATACGCCGAGCGAGAGGGCCGTGCGGCCGCGCCTGGACGAGATCTTCGGACAGACGAAGAAAAAACTGTTCTTCAGCTGCTTCTCCTCGTCGATCCACAGAATCCGCCTGGCGATGGAGCTGGCCGCCGAGCATGGGCGCAAGGTCGCGATCATCGGGCGGTCGCTCGATAACTCGACCGAGATCGCGCAGGACCTGGGATATCTGGAACCTGCGCCGGGGCTGATCATTCATCCCGGCCAAATCAAAGACTATCCTCCGGAGAAGCTGTGCATCATGATCAGCGGCACCCAGGGCGAGCCGATGAGCGCGCTGAGCCGCGCGGCTGTGAACAACCACAAGTTCGCTCACATCGAGAGCGGCGACACGGTGCTAATGAGCTCGCGCGTGATCCCGGGCAACGAGAAGCCAATCTACCGCGTAATCGACCACCTGGAACGCCGCGATGCGAAGGTCATCTACGATGACGGAACCTCCGGACTAATCCATGTAAGCGGACACGGCAGCCAGGAGGAGTTGCGGCTGATGATCAACCTCGTCCGGCCAAAGTTCTTCGTTCCGATCCATGGCGACTATCGCCACCTGAAACGTCACGTAGAACTTGCTACCTCGATGGGACTGGTGGAAAAAGCCATCCTGATGGAAGACGGCGAGGTGCTGGAGCTGGATCGGAATTCGGCGACGAAGACCGGAAAGGTGACCGTGGGCCGGGTGTGCATCGATTCGGGAGGCGCAGCTTCCGACGTCGTCGAGGATCTGGTGATCCGCGATCGTCGGCACCTGAGCGAGGACGGAATCGTACTGCCGATCATCGCGATTAACAAGAGCACCGGAAAACTCGAGAATCCACCCGAGATCGTGATGCGCGGAATGGCGGTTCCGGAAGAGGGGCTGATCGCGGAGGCGCGGCAGGTTGTGCAGCGCACGCTCGACGGCTCCTCGAACGAAGAGAAGGCGGACTATGGGGTCGTCAAAGAAAAGATCCGGACCGACCTGAAGCGGTTTATCCAGAAGAACATGAGTCGCAGACCGCTGATCATGCCGGTCATTCTCGAGATCTGATCCCTTCACCGAAACATTCATTACAAAGAAGCGCCCTTCATGGGCGTTTTCTTTTGCCTGGCAGGTACCGTTGGCGGTACGCCGCCGGCCGGAAACCGTGATCCACAGAGGTAAGATGGACTTCTGAAGCGAAATCCCTGAAAAGAGCGGAAAAAACGGCAAGACTCCGGCAGACACGAGAAGAGAGCAGACGGAATGGAATGCATGGAGAAGGGTAGGTTAGACTTCACACTTTGCCGTGGCCTGATTCTGGCTCTTGCGGGGACGATTCTGGCGCCCAATACGCCGGTGGTGGCTCAGCAGCCAGCGTCCGTTGAGCATAAGGAAAATTCACCTGCCACCGTCCACGGCAGGCAAAGGATCGGTCTCGTCCTCGAGGGTGGAGGCGCACTTGGATTTGCGCACATCGGCGTCCTTCAGTGGATGGAAGATCACCATATTCCCGTAGATGATCTCGCCGGAACGAGCATGGGCGGTCTGGTGGGCGGCCTCTATGCGTCGGGGATGAGCCCGGACGAGATCAAGGGGTTCGTCAGAAGGATCGACTGGCCAGCGGTGCTGAGCGGGCAGGTTCCTTTCCCTGCGCTGAGCTATCGCCGCAAGGAGGATAAGCTCGCCTACCCCAATCGGCTTGAATTCGGCCTGAAGAGGGGGATCTCGCTGCCGAGCGCGCTCAACTCAGGCGCCGCTGTGGGGCTGCTGTTCGACCGCACGATGCTTCCGTACTGGGACCTGCGGGACTTCGACGACCTGCCCACTCCCTTTCGATGCGTCGCCACGGAGCTGAATACCGGGCAGCCGCATGTCTTCGAGGACGGATCGCTGTCCCAGGCACTGCGGGCTACGATGTCGATTCCCGGCATGTTTGCGCCGGTGCATCACGACAACGATGTCTACTCCGACGGTGGCGCGGTCGACAATCTTCCGGTCGATGTTGCGCGCTCGATGGGGGCGCAGGTCATCATCTCCTCCTACTTGAACGTCGGCCCAGCTAATAAGGAGGCTCTGGGTTCGTTGACAGGAGTGGTCGGACGCAACGTTTCGATCATGGTGGCGGCCAATGAGATCAACAGCCTCAAGAACTCCGATATCGTCGTCTCGTCCGATGTCAGCAAGATCGGCACGCTGGACTTTGAGAAGAACGAGCAGATCATCCCGCTGGGATACAAGGCGGCAGAGCTCGAGGCTGAGCAACTGAAAAAATATGCATTGAACGACGCCGATTGGGCAGCCTATCTCGCCCGGCGTCAGGCCCGGCGCAGAACAAACGTGCCGATTCCGCAGTTCGTCGAGGTCTACGGTGTCGGCGGCATGCAGCAGAGCGACATCCATGCAAGGTTTCAGAAGTACGTCAGTAAGCCGATCGATCCGGACCAGATCGAAAAAAGTATCGCCGACCTGCAGGGGACAGGTCTCTACTCCACGATCAACTACAACATGACGGAGGATAAGAGCCACAAAATCGGCCTCCTCATCCGGCCGCGAAACAAGACATGGGGCCCGCCATTCATGAACCTCGGGCTTCCCATCCTGGCCAATGACGCAAATGATGTCGAGCTTGGCATCGGCGTACGCGCGACCTTCTTCAATGTGGCCGGCCCGGGGTCAGAGGTGCGTCTGGATGGAACTCTGGGTCAGCCCGCCGGGTTGAGCGCCGAGCTGTTCAAACCGTTCAGGGCGGGCTCTCGCACCTTCGCCGCGCCTCATGCGTACATCGCACGCCAGATCAACCCATATTACGAAGGAAGCCAGCAGCTGGAGCAGTACAGGGAGTATCGCAACGGGCTCGGCTTAGACCTGGGCTACCTGTTCAACGCAAGAACAGAGTTGCGCGTTGGTGAAGATGTTCAGTGGTTCAACGAACATCGCACGATTGGCACGGGAGGCCAGCAGGAGTTCAGCCTGATCCCGTTTGTCAGCAAGGTCAGGTTTCAGTACCTGGGTGGAAACGATGTAATGGTGCCAACCTCAGGCAGTATCGTTTCGACGACCTATAACTATTTCACGAAGCGCCCGAACGAGTCGGGCGGTCTTTCTCAACTCACCGGCCGCCTGGAGTACTTTATTCCGATTCGATCGCGCGATGTAGTCTTCGCGCAGATCCA
>DATHJA010000356.1:0-4545 GCA_035316475.1 Edaphobacter sp.
GCGGGCACGGCTGATCGCCAAGATGCCGTGGAACTACGTGGACGCCACCAACCTGTCGCCGCATGAGCGCCGCCAGTGGATCCGCATGGCCAAGAGCTTCGGCTACGAGGTGCAGGCGGTCTTCTTCGATGTTCCGCTGGCTGTGTGCATGGAGCGGAACAGCAAGCGGGATCGCGCGGTCTCCGATGAGGTGATGCAGAAGATGGCCGAGCGCCTGAAGGCACCCAACTTCAAAGAAGGCTTCGATAAGATCACGATCGTCCGCGTGAAGGGGCAGCCGGGAACAACCGGTGAGTCCGAGGCGGGTTCTGTAGGACTCGCGTCCGAATCGGACCCGGAAGCCGCGCAGTAGCCCGGGAATACGCTGTAAAGTAGATCCCATGCCCACGGCCGGCGTCGAGTTCGCGAAGGTGAGCTACACGCCGGCAGGTGGGCCTTCTCTTTTGCGTGGGATCTCCCTCACGCTCGATGCCGGCACCACAACGGCGCTGCTGGGGCGCAGCGGCGCGGGCAAGACGACGCTGCTCAGGACAGTGAACGGCCTGGTTCAACCCACCTCGGGCGAGGTAAGGGTGAACGGCCAGACGGTGAGCGCGGCGCAAGACGCGGAAGAGCTGGCGAATCTTCGGAGGGGAATCGGCTACGTGATCCAGGAAACTGGTCTATTCCCCCACATGACCATCGAGCGCAACGCCGCCTTGAGCCTCGAGCTTGCAGGGCGCCCTAAGGCTGATCGGGAGAGCCGGGCGCGCGAGGTGCTTGAACAGGTGGGCCTGGACTTCGACTCGGTACGCGGACGCCTGCCTTGGCAGCTCTCCGGTGGCCAGAGGCAGAGAGTAGGGGTCGCCCGGGCGCTGGCGATCGACCCTTCCGTGATTCTGATGGACGAGCCCTTCGGCGCACTCGATCCACTGACGCGAAGCGAGATGCAGGCAATGTTCCTGGACCTGCAGCTGCGGATGCGCAAGACGGTTGTTCTGGTGACGCACGACCTGGGAGAAGCCCTTCGCCTCGCGGATCGCGTCGTGATCCTGAGTGAGGGTGAGGTGGTGGCGGATCTTTCCGCCGACGAGGTCTTCCAATCCAAAAATCCTCATGTTGTGGAATATGTTTCTTCCGTAATTCATTCATATAAAGCATGATTCGATTGATTATCCAGCATGGGTGGGAGATCGGGCGGCTGACCTTTGAGCATCTCTGGCTGACGATGAGCGCGATGTTCTTCGCCGTGGCCATCGGTCTTCCGCTCGGCGTCCTGCTGACGCGCCGCCGCCGCTGGGCCCGTCCTGTGATCGGATTCGCCAACGTGGTCCAGACGGTGCCCAGCCTCGCTCTCTTCGGCCTGCTGCTTCCTGTTCCGTGGCTGGGAGAGAATGCTGCCCGGCTGGCGATCGTGGCGCTCACCGGGTACGCCCTGCTGCCGATCCTGCGGAACACCTATGCGGGGATCGGGAGTGTGGACGCGCAGCTGGTGGACGTGGCCAACGCGATGGGGATGACGAGCTGGCAGAGGCTCTGGAAGGTTGAGCTGCCATTGGCCGCAAGCGTCATTCTGGCTGGCGTGCGGACCGCGACGGTCATCTGCGTCGGCGTGGCGACGATCGCGGCGGCCATTGGAGCGGGAGGTCTGGGAGAGCTGATCTTTCGTGGAGTGGCCAGCGTGGACAACAGTCTTGTGCTGGCCGGAGCTATTCCGGCGGCTCTGCTGGCCCTGATCGCCGATGGTGTATTGGGATGGGTGGAGAAGAAGCTTGTGGTGAGGCGAACGTAGATGATCCTTCTGGAATCGGAAAATCTTCTCTTTCGTGCTCATGAGCCTGCCGATCTTGAGGGGTATTGCGCCATGGAAGCGGATGCCGAGGTGAGGAGGTATGTTGGTGGCGCTCCGCGGACGCGGGAGGCTGCGGAGCAAAAATTCCGTGGGCTGATGCAGCCGGTTGAGGATCGTTTGGCCATGTGGGCTACGGTATTGAAGCCGGAGAATCGTTATATCGGACGCTGTGGTTTGTACCCAAAGCTGAGCAAAGAAGAAAAAGTGCCTGGCGAAGCCGTGCTGGCTTTTTATCTTGCCCGGGCCTGGTGGGGGCGGGGACTGGCAACCGAAGCAGGAAACGCATTCGTTCGATTTGGATTCGATCAGCTTGCTTTGAACCGCATCGTCGCCGGCGTGCAGGTCGAAAATCAGGCTTCCATACGGGTGCTGGACAAACTGGGCTTCGTTCTAACGGAGACCGAGAGAGGCGTTCGTTCCTTTTACCATTTTGAGTTGAGAAGGCCCGGGAGTCGTGGATGAACCGCATCCTCACTCTCGTGGTCCTGTGTTGCGGGCTGTTGGGATGCGCTCCTCCACGGTCTTCGCGAGTTGCTATCGGGGCGAAGAACTTTACCGAGCAGGTGGTGCTGGGCGAGCTGCTGGCGCAGGAGATCGAAGCTGTCACCGGACAATCGGTCGAGCGGCGGTTCTATCTGGCTGGCAGCTACATCTGCCAGCAGGCGCTGATCAGCGGACGTATCGACGGCTATGTGGAGTACACGGGCACGGCGCTGACGGCGATCCTGAAACAACCTCTGCCGCCTGTCGGCCAGCGCGACCGCGCGCAGGTCTTCGAGACGGTGCAGAGGCTGTATGAGCAGCGCTATAGGGTGCGCGTGGAGCCGGGACTGGGATTCGAGAACACCTTTGCCATGGTAGTGCGCGGCAGCGACGCAGAGCGGCTGGGGATGAAGACGATCTCCGACGCGATACCGCACACTCCACGGATGAAGCTCGGTGTAGGGTACGAGTTCGAGCAGCGCCCCGATGGCCTTCGCGGACTGGAGGCTGCCTATGGGCTGCGGTTTGCTGAAGCTCCACGGACGATGGATCTGGGATTGTTGTATCGTGCGCTCTCCTCCGGTCAGGTCGATATGGTGGCGGGGAACTCGACCGACGGGCCGATCCGCGCGCTTCATCTGGTCGCGTTGGAGGATGACAGGCATTACTTTCCTCCCTATGAGGCGGTCCCGCTGGTGCGGGAAGACTCGTTGAAGCGGCATCCGGGAATCCAGGTGGCGATGGATCGGCTGGCGGGAAAGATTACTGCGGATGAGATTCGCGCGATGAACGATGCCGTGGATGGGCAGCACAGGGATGTCGCGGAGGTGGTGCGCGAGTTTCGCCGCAGCAAGGGGCTCTGAGTTTGGATGAACAGAGCGGAGTGTGGCTCCGGCTGAGTGAGCACACACTTGCTTCAGTGGTCAACGAGACCGATGAGGTGAGTGAGATGACGGAGATTCGAGTGATTGCGTTGCCGACAGAGACGGCGAAAAAAGTACTGGAGACGAAGAGCTCTCCCGGCTACGGACATCCGGCGCATACCGAGGTTGCCCGGGGGGCATGGACCTTGCCGACACTGCCTTCGTCCTTTCCGAATCGGTGAGGAGGAGAGGACGCTGTTTACGTGCAATCCTTTTTATATGCTGGCTCCGGTGCCGGCTCCAGGGCCGGTGTTTATCCACTCGGAGCTGTGTGAGCGGTTTGACGAGGAGGCTGGTTATCCCCGCGAGCTGAGGCCGTATCCGGTTGTGTTGGACGGTTACGATATTGGGCAGAGGCTGGTGACGCAGAGGCGTGCTGCCGCCGGTGAGCAGGAGGTGGCGATCGCCGAGATCTTTGCAGAGGCGTCGATCCAGTATGTGATGGTGCGGGATGGAGAGGCGGGCTGCTTCGACTTCCGCGTGGAGAGGATGGAGGTTTGCTGATGGCCGAAGAGAGGGTTGAGCCCTGGCTGCGAGGGACGCTGGGAGATGTGGATGCCGTGCGCCGCGCGGTGCTGCATGCTCTCGAGCTTGCCGCTGAGGACGTCGCACGATGGTGCGATGACATGAACGGCGAGGAGATGGAGGCTCGACCGCTTGGGCTTCCTTCCGTGGGGTTTCAGCTGCGGCACATCGCCCGGTCGCTTGATCGCCTGTTGACTTACGCGGACGGCCAGCAGCTTACGGCGCGACAGCTGAAGCTGCTGAAGACTGAGGAGGAGTTCGTCGACCGTGAGGCGACTCTGATGGAGTTCGCTGAGGCGATTGAGGTTTCGACGAAGCGCGTGCTGGCTTTCTCGGAAAAGAGCTATGACCAGCCGCGTTTGGTGGGGAGAAAGAAGCTTCCGACCACTGTGGGAGGGCTGCTGGTGCATTGCGCGGACCATACCCAGCGTCACGTAGGGCAGGCCATCACGACGGCGAAGGTCGTGATGGCGATGCGCCAGAAGTAATGGTCAACGTTTCCGGTTGAGGAGCCCTCCCAGGGCATTGGTGAGGGAGTTCGTCGGATTTTGTTTTTGAGCGGGAGTGTTTTTGTTCCCTCCGGTGAAGGCGGAGGCTCCGCTGGTCATGGCTCCGCTGAGATTCGGCGCGAAGGTCGGGTTCGAGGTGGTGCCTCCAATGGCAACGGGGACGCCGTTGCGAAGGGCGCTGGTGGCGATGCCTCCGATTGCCCCGGCGGCTCCGCTGTTGGGGATCATGCCCATGAGGGATCCGGCGATACCTCCGATCCCGGCAGCTCCGCCA